>CAIYYQ010000150.1 GCA_903930505.1 Methanobacteriota archaeon | reverse complement strand
GTCGAAAGACCTCTTCCTACTCTACTCACCATCTTGTTTTCCCTCAAAACATCTAACACCAGAAAAACGATATGTGCTCTTGGATGGGCGCACCCGCTTTCAGCGGGTGCCATTGAAAACCCCTTCCAGGAGCAAACAATTTATGGATCTTGTTAGCGGAAGCCATAGCGTTGGCCAGAATCTGTACCATCTTGAATGGTGTCCCAAGTACAGATACAATATGTTTAGGCGAGAGGACAATAAAAACCTTTGTGAAGAAATTTTACGCGAGATCGCGCAACGACATCATATTAAAATTGTTGAAATGAGTGTCATGCCGGATCATATCCACATGGTTGTCGAATTGCCACCGACCATGAGTGTCTCGAAAGCATTTCATCTGCTTAAAGGAGCATCATCCCGGGAACTTTTTAAAAGAAAACCTACTTTTTGCAGTAGATATCCTCGAAAGCATCTCTGGAGTCCAGGAAAATTTTATCGAACCGTAGGTGACGCAGATGTAGATACTGTAATTCAATATGTAAAAAACCACCGACTTCAACAAACCTCTTTGGATGTCTTTCCATCGACATCCTAATGTGCCGGAACGGAAGCTCCGGCATTTATGCCGGAGAGGACGTCACTGAATCTGCAGGATGGTCGTACACTACCGATCCGTATATCGAATGTATCTGAAAATACCGTCACCGTTGATTTGAACCCGCCTCTCGCAGGAAAAAAATTATTGTTCAAACTCAAGGTTATTGAAATCGTAACATAACATTTTATTTTCTTTGGAGATAATCCACGAGCCCTGGAGTAATCACAGGTTTATTGTCAATAATTGGGTACCCAAACGGAAGTATTGTTGAATGCACCGAATCATGGATTATTTCAATTTCTTTTGTGATTTCAATATCGCTGAGATCTAATCCTAAATAGACTGCTTTGGTCACAAATACTGCGCTGTCAATAGTAAGTTGAATGTCACCAAGGTGTCGTAGTTCGAACTGGGATTTTTCGCTCAGAAGTTCTTTTGTTCGGCCTTGTGGTTTCTCGTAGCCGAGGATTCCGCCAACAATAATTGCATCAAGGTTTGTGAAATCAGCTGGTTTCAACGGTTTTTTTGCTTGCGGGTCAAGGATAATACAGTTTTTCTCAGAAAACGCAGTGTTAGCTTTTTGTTTTTTTACTTTTCCAAGTGGTTTGAGTCCATCTGCTGTTTTTTTATCCAAAACATTGGTGAACACAGTTTCGTCTTTCCAGATTTTCACGGAATGTCGATATTCAAGCATCAGCCAGTCAGATAACGCTGGTTCCAAATGTTCGATGACAAGGGTTGTGTGCTTATTCATATGTCTATCAACAGGATGGTGATTGGGTAATTAATGGTTACTGACTACGGTCTACGTACCTACAGGGGTGATATTGCGGTTTGACATTTTGCCACCACAGATTTATATAGAATTAGGGACAGAAGATGATATGATCTGTGTTTGATTTGATACCTTGAAGGTACATTTATGGTACACAAAATAAAAGAATCATCCCAAATTCATATGCGTTTGTCTCCCTGGATGTATAATCAATTAGATGTTCTTTCAGAGAGACTCGGGATGACGATAAGTGATTGTATCAGGATGGCGATCAATGATTTGATTAAAAAAGAATGTACTGCAAACGAACGAAATGTTTCTTTTATTGAATCAAACGTCAGCAAGCCGTCAGGACATCAAAAGGCAAATATCGAGAAATGCATTAACGATATGTTAATTGAACAATTCATCAATGACCAGTTAGACGATTCACAGAAAATGATCGAAGAACAAATCAAAATACTTTATGAGAAAATGATTGATTTTCGGAAATCCGGAGATATACACAATGCAAAAGAAATTGACAAAAAGATACAGAGACTGAGAAAATTAGTTGATGTATTAAAAACGACGTCACCCGGCGAAAAATCAGAGTCTAATCGCGGGGTATTGAAGATTGCGAACAATAATCTTTTGCAGTGATATTACGTAGTTTGGTAACTTTTTGATGTGTTTCAGAGAAAAATATATTAAATATTCACCTCTTTATTATATTTGGATCAATGACAAAAATGTATAAATTGATTATACGAAAATCTGTTATTGCACCTGCGACCGTATTCGTTATTTGTTTTGTTTTACTTGTACCAAATATCATTGCCGTAAGCCTTAATCAGACAGATGCTCCAACAGATGTGTCATCAACCCAAGGTGAAGATGATTGGTATTATCTTCCTGCGTATCCAAACTATGCGCCTAATGGTCTACCGGATTTTGATCAAAAACAAGATACAAGTTGGCAGAGCAGATGGGGCTGGTCTTTTTGCGCTCCCGCAGCATTAGCAGATGTGCTATGGTGGTTTGACTCAAAACATTCAGATCCAAATGGGACACCTGGTGATGGCGTTGATGAATACCCTCTGGTTTCAAATTATCATGCACCCGGGTCACCAGACCCTGGTCCGTCAGCTGATGACCATGCGTTCAACAACGTCAACGATGATGAAACATCGTGGGATGGTACTGCGGGAAGTGGGAAAGAGTTTATTGAACGTCTCGCATGGTATACGAACACGAATTTCTGCAGGAGCCTTTTTTTCCCTAAAATCAGTGGGACAACTCTTTTTAATTTGAAACGGGGCACGGAACTATGGATAAAAGATGCAGGATTACAAGATAAATATAAGGTTGAAATTATTACGAAACCAAGTTTTTCCCTTATCAATGAACGCGTGCGACAGAATCAAGGTGTACTGTTACGGTTGATTTTCTACTTTCCATCAGATATGAGTTTCCTTCCTAAAATCGCGAAACTCTCCTATCATTATGTTGTAGTTGCAGGGATAAGTTCCAATGGTTTTATCGCGGTCAGTGATCCTGAATGGGATCTTGCGAACCCCTGTAAAGACCCGATGTTACACAACAACGCAAGTATTGTTTCTCATGATGTCTATCAGGTTAATTTTACGTCGCCGTATCCATATCTTGGGTCATGGTGGATTCCTACGTATGCATCGCATCGGCGGGTTGTCATCACCCATGCTGTCATCATCTCGGAAAAGGAATAAATCAAGATACTTTGCTAGGGGAATGTTTTTGTTATTTTTGTTTCATATATTTTATTTATATAACTAATATAATATTTTTACAAAAGATTATTAAAGGACGACGTCTATTTAAGAAATAAACACGTGGAGTAAATATGAAAAAACATATTGTTTCTTTTATTGCAATCCTTTTCATGATATCGTTATGCACAACAACACTATCTGTCCAGTATGCGAAGGCAACGACAAGTACCACGACAGGAACTCTTGATGACACTGATCTTGATCCTCTGGTGGATGTGTCTGTGACGGTTACCATCAAAGAAATCAGATCTCTGGAAGCAAAACAAGATGCACATAAGTTTCCTATTAGTAAAATTGATCTATTCAGTGACCCTGATTTCTACGTGAAAGTCATCATTAACGGGCAGGAATTTAAGAGCCCCATCTGGTATAACACAAAATACGTTTACAACCCAAATTGGTCAACAACATTCAATGTACCTGATGATGTGGAATTTGTAAATGTCACCATTCAACTCTGGGATCACAACCCACTTGGGTTCGATCGACTCTGTGACATCAGCGGCAACAGCGAGGAACGACCTAAAAGTTCCGATATCCAGCTTCAATATAGTATACGGACTGGTCATTGGACTGGTGACGACTATGTTGGTACCTCTTTTTTTGGTGGTCCTGACCCTAGCGGATATGGACGTGCAAATGGGTGTGATGATAACAGCCTCTATCAGAATGATCGGGATTGTGAGCTTTGGTTTGATATTAACCAAACCGACCCTGATGGCGACGGAATCCCCTATTGGACCGAAGTAAACATCTTTCATACCGATCCAACAATAAACAATGCGAATGATGATCCAAACAATGATGGAATTCCGCTTTGGTGGGATTTCAAATGGGGGTTTACGCAAAGTTTTCACCATGGACCTGGAGAATTCTCCTTTGAGTACAACTGGACATATAATCCGTTCACATCGTCTAACTATTCAGATCTTGACCCTGATAACGACGGTCTTTCAAACCTTGAAGAATATTTAACGTCGCAATGGGGCTCAGATCCGTTCAGAAAAGATCTCTTCATTGAAATGGATCAGATGATGGCAGGACCTAATGGAGAACCTGCAAGTATCTTTCCGAATGGTGCAAAAGAACTGTTACGAACCGCGTACAATAAACACAACATCGTGTATCATCTTGATGATGGAACCTGGGGGGGCACCGGTTCAGAGATGATACCATTTGATAATCTCACGATTGGGGGCTGGGGGCATAACGCGTCAAATAATGAGCTTCAACAGATCTACAATGATTATTTCCTTCATGGAAATGAGAGTAACTGGCGGCGTGGAGTCTTTCATTATGGAGTTGTACTCTACCAATGCTCTTTAGCAAATGGGAATGCGTTCGGCGGCGATGCATTTCAGATTTCCTATTATGGACTGAATAATAAAACAAAGAGTTTTCAAACCCATAAAAAAGATATCGTCTTTGCTAGTGCATACATGCATGAAACCGGACACACCCTTGCTATCGAAAACCCTGCGGTAGATAATGCGAACAATAAATTCATCTACCAACTTGGATGGTGGCAATGGCGGCATTACAAAAGCGTCATGAACTACGGATATATGTTTACAATGGTGGATTACTCAGATGGATCACACGGTAAAAACGATTTCAACGACTGGGTAACAATGGATCTCACTGCGTTTCAGCAAGGATTTTACTAAAAACGTTCTTGTTAAACTTTGAAATTATTCATTTGCGGTGATCTTTTCCTGCTGGTATGCGGGATGATATCTCTGATTGAACCAAACGCAATGCCATGACATTTTAATTCTGTTTGAAAGAGTACTGCATCATCTGAGATATCGACGATTGACCCATCAAGAATCTCGTTTGTGTCTTTCACGAGCTTCACATATTGATTTTTAAATGGTTCTATCGCTTTTTTTTCCATATATACCCCTTCTGATACAATTTATTCATATGTAACATCATGACTATCTCTTAAATATTTTTTCTTTGATTCATGTCTCTACAAACAGCGCTATGAAGTAGGAGATCTGCATTTTTTCCTCATTGGAAGCAGGGCGGGTCACAATAAGGCTACCTGCAGTAGCTCTGAAAGTCAAGAACCATTCCTGTTGGTATGCTTATTTTATGGAAATCATTATTAAAATATATAACAAAT
>CAIYYQ010000149.1 GCA_903930505.1 Methanobacteriota archaeon | reverse complement strand
TGTCGGTATCATACCCCTGAATTGGAGTATTTACAGAGTAATAGGCATAATGATCACGACGCTCTTTGTACTCAGTTTTGTGATATAAAACGGAGCCTTCAATTTCAACTTCGCCTGTCGAAAAATTTCTCTGGAAGTTTTCCATATCAGCTGCAGCATTCCAAAGACACCATTCAACAAATGAAAATATTTTTAATCTAAAAGAAAAACCTGACAGCATTGTTATCATCGGTGGGGGATATATTGCAGTGGAGTTCGCTCATTTTTTCTCCGCGGTGGGAGTCACAGTAACAGTTTTCCAACGTGCGGATCGGTTGATTCCGAATGCGGAGCCAAAAATCTCGGAGTTGTTGAAAAAACAACTTATGAAACGGATGAATATTTATCTTAACACAGAAGTAGTAGAAGTAAAAAAACAAGGAGATAAAATAACCGTTGTGGGGGAAGACAGCTTTTCTAAAAAAGTGATATCAGTAGCTTCTGAGAAGGTTTTTGTTGCTGCAGGTCGGAAATCAAACGCTGATTTGTTAAAAGTTGAAAATACCGGGGTAACGACAGATATACGTGGATATATCCAAGTAAATGAATATCTTGAGACGAGCAAGAAAAATATTTGGGCGTTTGGAGATGCGATTGGAAAAGCAATGTTCAAACACGTGGCAAATGAGGAGGCAATAGTCGCTTGGCGAAATGCATTCCATGATCATAAAACAAAAATGAATTACCACACGATACCATACGCAGTGTTTACTTACCCGGAGATCGCTGCAGTTGGGATGACTGAGGAAGAAGCAAAGAAAAACAATAAAATCCTTGTTGGGAGTGCACGATATTCCGATGTTGCAAAGGGAGAAGCAATGATGGAGTATGATGGGTTTACGAAAGCAATCGTCGACAAGCAAAGTGGAAAAATCTTAGGGTTCCATATCATTGGACCATATGCACCAATGCTCATCCAAGAAGTAATCAATGCAATGGCTCTTGAAGGGAATATCGTGTCTCTTGCTCGTGGGATGCATATTCACCCTGCACTGCCTGAGCTGATTCTGAGGACGTTGGAAAATCTTGGTGAGGCACCATAAATTTTTATGACTATCGAAATATTTCTAAATCGATTGCTTTATAGGGACAAATTTCTGCGCAACAATAACATCGTATGCATTTTGAGTAATCGATCTGTACTTTTTGATTTATAATTTTTATCACCGTCTTTGGGCATATCTCGACGCATTGACCACAAGCAGTGCATTTGTCAGTTGGTATTGGGTTGCGGTGTGGTGTTTTTTTTCCCGTGATAAGATAATCAGCGGTGGAAGGTAAACGAAAACCACGGTATTTCACATCTTGAGGAGAAAGCAAAGGGTAGACAATCTTGGTTGGCCATAAGTTCCTGATTTTTGCTTGTCGCAAGGTTGGTATCCCGATTGGTTCGATATCTATCATATCACACACCGCGAGATCCATTGCAATTGCATGTTCTGAAGCTAGAAGGATCCCTAAGTCAACTGGTTCTCCTCCAGCAGGTCCATCTCCTTGCATGCCGATGATCCCATCCATAATAAAAAGATCAGGAGGTCTGATTGAAAGCACATCAAGGAGCATGCCCGCAAAAGCTGATTTTTTCAAAAACAGAGAATGATATTTTGCTTTTGTTAAGCCAGGTATTACTCCATACATAATCTTCGTTGCTAGTGTCATGATCATAAAAGAATGGGTTTTTATTTTAGGGAGAGCAATGATTTTATCAGCGTTGAGAACAAAATTACAAATGGTTGTGCGTTTCAGTTTTTTTCCTTCAGGGATTGAAATTTTTTTTACACGGGTGTCATAGTTTAATTCTATTCCCAGTGTTTTAGCAAGATCTTTTAACCCTGATTTCGTGTATGCTTTCTCTAATCTTCTTTTTGTAAATTGTCCAGAGGGGGAATCACCAATATATGGGATTCCTCCAATTTTGAGAATAGCCTGTGCGACCGCGTTTACAATCGCAGGATGCGTAACGACTGCTTTTTCTGGTTCACTTGGAGATAGAAGATTTGTTTTTAATAACACTCGTTCTCCACGAATGATATACTTTTTTATTCCGCCAAGAGGACCAAGAAGTGATTCGAGGTTGATATCAGCGTAATTGTTTTTTTGAATACTCACTATTTGATTATTGTTTAAAGAAGTGTAGTTCATATCTTTTAATCAACTCATATAGATGGAATCTTTTCAGTTGGTATCTTTAGTGGTTTTATTAACTAGCTTACTGGCATTTCAGTGAGCTGTAAAACTCCTGTTATTTGTTTACGTTTTCGTAGGATTTGTATTTCGATAGTCTCTCCAGCTTTTCGTTGCCAGATGTATCGCCTTATGTCTTCCATTCCTTTCACGACAGTGTCACCAAT
>CAIYYQ010000148.1 GCA_903930505.1 Methanobacteriota archaeon | reverse complement strand
GCAAAACTATACCGGAATCGCCGACTGCCCAACCTGTGTTCGTATTTATGAAAAAAACGTCTTCAAGAAAATGAGTTGTACTACTATTTTGTGCAACCCACCCCTGTGCAAAACAGCACGGAACAACTACAACAAAAATGATGACGAGTAATCAACAGAGGAAAAAAGAGGTACATACTAGTAAATTGGTGTTAATATCTCCTCCCCTACACTTTTTTACTATTTTTTACAGGAGAAAATCGTATTCTTTTGCAAAAATTGATTTGAACTCCTATTTACTAGTAAAATCATGCAACACTCCTGTTGAAATTCTGATTGAAGATGATAATGTATAAATCAACAAAAAATATGAGGAGCATACCGGTAAATTAACACTATTTGATCACTTAGTAGGATGTGCTAATGTCACAATAACAGAACATGAAGTTTTCTTTACAAATTTACGTTCTTCCTTTCTGAGGAAACCATGATGTTTCTCATCCCAATCACCCTCCATAATTATCATGTCGACATTTCGTTCTTCTACAAAATGTGCAATTCCTCGACTAATATCTTGCACAAATAAAGTTAGAGGAGTGACGTATCGTCTGAGAGGCCGTACGGAACGGTTCCTTAGAATAGAAAACTCATCACTTTTAATGACCATTGACTCAGGATAATAACGGGAATAAAGCTGGACTGTTGGTGGGAATTCCATCACCTTAGCAGCTATGATATCTACATTTGGTATTACCGAGTGGGCTGTGAGCAATGCAGTGAGGTCAAAAGGTCCTTGGTGAAACTCATGAAGGACAGGTATGAGAATTCGGAATGGTGGGTGTGATTTCTTCATAGATTTGATAGGACTGCTAACAAGAATTATCTTATTGCCGGAGAGCTTTTCAATCCACTTAGCGAATTGGGTAGCATGTCGACCTCCAAAAAAGAAATTCCTAGGAACAGGAATGATGATGGTTTCTGCATGATTTTTTTCGATAGTTTCTTGTACACTATTTACAATGGTTTGTGGGGCATGGACATCAATATATTTACATGGAACACCCGCATCCTCTGCAGCATCTCTAATAGTACGTTCCATGTCATAATCCAACGAGGTTTTTAATTTTTTATTTAAAATCCGCATGACAATAAGACGGGACCCGGAATTCCGTGCAAGATTTATTGATATAAGCGCTGTGTCTTCTTCCCCTGGCTGCATGGTGAGCGGTAAGATGATAGGTCCCGCACGCTCTATGAAGGGTGTAGGAATCTTTATCTGTGTTTCAGTGGCTAACTCTAGTTCACCTGAAACCGGGATTGAGATTGCATGGCGAGTCGGAACTACTTTTGCAGGGAGAATATATGTTCGCAGGATGAGTTTGCGACCTTCTTCAAGTAAGATCACAACAGGGACGATGCTGTAAAGGAACAGCCATTCGACCGGGGTTAACGACACCGTGTTGAAGATGGGGCCAAAGAAGGGGATGTAAACGATAGCAACAAGGATCACGAGTTCTACGAGGATCGCTATTAAAAGCCACTTATTACGTCGCAGACTTATGGAAAAAATTGATCTAATGTTCGTCCTCGTTGCAATGAGCATCCCGAGTTGTCCTGCCATGATGCCGACAATGACAACTGTCGTGCCTTTAAGATAGACTGCGTGATCTGCAATGGATGGTTGGCCGATGCTCCAACCTGTTTGAGACCATGCTTGGAAACACCAGAATAGCGCTGCAATCCCAATGAATAATCCGATGTATCCGGACCTGGCTAACGACCCAAGATCGAACAACCGGCTTTCTTTTTTACGCGGCGGTCGTTCCATGATCCCTGATTCTGGTGGTTCAAGAGTAAGTGATAAGGAAGGAGGTATTTCTAACACCAAATCAATGAGGAGAACTCCGACCACTGCAAGTGGTAACGGGGTCTGCAGGAGAACGAATGCAATGAATGTAGCAAGCTCCGCCCAATTGTGACTAAATACGTAGACATTAAATTTCTTCAGATTGTCGAAGACCGAGCGGCCTTCTTCGATGCCGTTCACAATAGACGCAAAATTATCGTCTAAAAGGACCATATCTGCGGACTCGCGTGCGACATCAGTTCCTGAGATCCCCATAGCAATACCAATGTCTGCCTCAAGTAACGCAGGTGCATCGTTTGCACCATCCCCCGTGACTGCGACGGTTTCACCCTTTGAACGTAAGACCCGTACAATCCTAAGTTTTTGCTCAGGAGTGATACGCGCAAAAACAATATCAGGTGCGTCAAGGACTTTACTGAGTTCATCGTCTGAAATCTCTGCGAGTTTATATCCTGTCATGATAGTGCGGGATTTTGAGGTAATGATACCGACTTTTTTGGCGATCGCCTCGGCGGTGAGTTCGTGATCCCCAGTCATCATGACGATCCGTATGCCAGCATTTTGAGCTTTTTGGACAGCGTTTGGAACGTCGTGACGGGGTGGATCATAAATAGCGACAAGCCCTATGAAGGTCAGTTGGTTTTCGACTGTTACGGAGTCAAATTTTTGCTGTCCACTTGGAAGATTCCGTATGGCAAGAGCCAAAACCCGATATGCGCCCCTTGCAAAGAAATCAATCTGGTTGCGAATTTGCGTTGATAATTCCATTGTCAGAGGGATGACCTGTTCGTCCCAATACACTAACGTGCACCGTGAGAGAATTTCAAGCCCAGCGCCTTTCACGTATGCGGTCAACTTTCCGTTGGTATCGTTGTGGACACTAGTCATCATCTTACGGGCGGATTCAAACGGAATCAATCCGATACGCGGGTGTTGCGTAATCGCTTGTTTGTATTGGACTCCTGCTTTTACTGCGAGAACCAACAAAGCTGCATCTGTTGTATCACCGAGGGCGGTCCATCGGGACTTTCGTTTATCAAGAGGAGGCACCAGGGTTGCTTTGTTGTCGAGCGCTGCAACCATACACAATTCTTGAAGATCGATCTTATCAGAAACGGTGAGCTTTTTTCCTTCCAAGAATATTGAACCTTCCGGTTCGTATCCTTCTCCAGTAACGTCGAAGACGCGCCCACCCATCCAGATCTTTCGGACAGTCATCTGACCTGTGGTGATTGTCCCTGTTTTATCGGTGCAGATAACGGTCGCGGAACCTAGGGTTTCCACTGAAGACAGACGTTTGACGATAACATGTCGTTTTGACATTGCAACGCTGCTCAGAGCAAGGGCAAGCGTGACAGTTATTTGTAATCCTTCAGGAACAAGTGAAACCATCACGCCTATCATAAACAAAAGGCTTTCTGAAATCTGGAGGTGGAGGATAAAAAAGGCGATGGTAAGGAAAAGAACACCAACGCCAATAGCAACACCAAAGTTCAGCTTTGCGGTGTAATCAAGTTCTCGTTGCAGGGGGCTGGGCGGCTCCTCGATTGTTTGTGTGATCGCGACAATCCTGCCGAACTCCGTGCCGCTTCCCGTTGCAAGAACAACTGCTGTTGCTGTGCCTGATGCGACGGTCGTGCCAGCGAAGACAAGGTTTGTACATTCTATGATCCCGCTGTTCCCTGACGTTGATGGTATACTGGCTGAACGTGGTTGTGGCTCAGATTCACCCGTCAAAGTTGAGTTGTCAAGCGAGAGTTCATAGCTGATGATAATCCGTGCGTCTGCAGGTACTTTGTCGCCTTCTTCAACGGAGATGATGTCACCAGGAACTATATGGGCGATAGGTATCTGCTTGGTCTGGCCGTCCCGTATTACTTTTGCGTTCATAGGTACGAGCTGGCGAATCGCCTCGATAGCTCGTTCTGCGCGGCGTTCTTGGAAAAGATTGAACAAAACACTAAGGATGACAACACCTAAAATCGCAAACCCCATCTCAAGAGAACCGGTATCATTCGATGTCCATCCTGTGATAAATGAGAGAAGGGCGGCAATGAGTAAAAGGATGTTGAAAAGGTTTTTGAACTGGATGAAAATTTTTTTGTAGAGACGACGCTTTTTCTTTTCAGGAAGGACGTTACATCCATACTGTTGAAGTCGCTGGTCGGCCTCAGCTGTAGAG
>CAIYYQ010000147.1 GCA_903930505.1 Methanobacteriota archaeon | reverse complement strand
TCTGGTTGTGCGAAAGGAAAAAGAGGGGATTATGCGGTATTCGCATTTGAGTTCAGGTAACTATAATGCGGTAACCGGGCGGATTTATGGGGATATCGGATATCTCACTGCGAATAAAAAGATAGGTGAAGATGTTTCGCATTTGTTCAATGCTCTTACCGGGTACTCTGAGAAGGCGGAGTACAAAATGCTTTTGGTTGCGCCCGCGAGATTACGACAAGAAATAATTGATCGTATCGACCGGGAAATCGAATCTTTTAAGAAAACCGGTCAGGGGTACATCGCATGGAAACTCAATGGTTTGCTTGATAAAGAAGTGATTCAGGCGTTGTATCGTGCATCGATGGCAGGAATAAAAATCGATTTGAATGTACGGGGTTTATGTTCTCTTCGCCCTGGTGTCAAAGGAATAAGTGAAAACATTACGGTTACTTCGATTGTTGGTCGTTTTCTTGAGCATGCACGGATTTATTATTTCTGGGACAGAGGAAACGAGGAAGTGCTTCTCGGCAGTGCAGATATGATGCCAAGAAACCTTGATCGTCGCGTTGAGGTATTGTTCCCGGTTCCTGATCAAAAAGTAAAAAAAGCTATCATTGAGATTATGCTGAAAATCCATTTGAAGGATATGATGAAAGCACGACGTCTTTTACCTGATGGGACCTATGAGAAGATCATGCCAAACGATGAAGAAAAGAGCCTGAATTCGCAGCTTTGGCTCATTAACAACAGAGGCATTTGGCATGGCATCGAAAAATGAGGTATCATATCGAACTGAGCAATCTGGTTTCTGTGTTTTCGGTGCGAATAGTCTTTCGAAGTTTGTGTATACGTTGAAAAACCAGATTGAGGGTGCGAAACGCGGGGATGATATTGAGTATGTGCATCAGTTGCGTGTCGCATCACGCAGAATCCGTGCGACGATGTCGATTTTCAAACCGTGTTTTCCAAAGAAGAATTTTAAGCATTGGGAATCTGAGGTGAGAAACATCACTCGTTCCCTCGGCATTGCAAGGGATACTGATGTGCAGATTTTTTTTGTAGAAAATTATCTGAAAAACGTTCGTAGCCAAGCAACCAGATTCGGGGTTGAATATCTTTTAGCAAAGCATCGGGAACGACGAATGGTGATGCAGCCTCGGGTTATTAGTACCCTTGAGCAGCTTTTGATTTCGCAGGTGCTCGATGAGATGATCGCGCAGTGTAATACTGTTCTTAGTCAGTGTGCATCAGCTGAGGCTGGTTCTCTTCGATCTGTAGGAGTGTTACGTGAGGCGCAGCGGCATATTTTGAAAAGACTTCGAAATTTTCTGGATATGAAAGATTGTGTCCATAAGGAAGATGCGTTTCTTTTGCATCATGAAATGCGGATTGCAGCGAAACATCTTCGGTACACGATGGAGATATTCGGTACTTTGTATGAAGATAACCTCAAACAATATGTTTCTGTGATGAAACAATTTCAGGATGTTCTTGGGGAGATGCATGATTGTGATGTGTGGATTGAGTATATTCCTTTGTTTATCGAAACAATAAAAAAAGAACAGGTAGCATCTGAAAAAAAAGACTTGGATGTTGTTTCGGTGGAAAAAGCGCTTCAAGTGTTTCTCGATCATGTAAAAAAACGAAGGCATTTGTTGTATAGCAATTTCGTATCGATCTGGGATGCAAATATGAAGCAAAAAACATTTGATCATCTCAGCGAGCAGATCAGTATCATTATGCTTTCCGTTGCGGATTCATATCAGAAAATCGCAATTGTTGCTGATCATCATGCAAATCTTCATGCGTTAACCGCGGTAATAACGGATGCAAAAAAACACGGTGCCACCATGTTTTTGAATGTAGGGGATTTTGTTGGATTTGGTGCATTTCCTAGTGAAGTTGTTTCTCTGCTTCACACTGAAGATGTGTTAAGTGTTATCGGTAATTACGACCAGGATGTTCTTTCGCTTATAAAAAAAGAAAAAAAGAAAACAAAAAACAAGGATGAAAAGTTTCTTTCGCTTGCGTACGCCTGCAATCACCTCTCAAAAACAGATGTTTCGTTTCTTCGTTCACTGCCTCAGGAACTGCGGTTGAAGATTAGTGACATTCGTCTTCTTGTTACGCATGGAAGTCCCAATTCTATTGATGAACATCTTCGATTAAATACTCCTATTGATCATATGAGGTCAATTGCCCAAACTTCATCAGCAGATGTGATTATTGTTGGTCATTCTCATCAGCCATTTGTGAGAACAGTCGATGGTGTCACGTTTGTTAATCCTGGAAGTGTCGGAAGACCTGATGATGGGAATCCTTTGGCATCGTACGCATTGATGACGATGAATCCGTTCTCCGTTGAATTACTGCGGGTCTCATATGATGTTGATGCTGCAGTGGATGCAATACGAAAACATCATCTGCCTGAGCGTTTTGCCCAGATGTTTCTGCATGGTGTCTCACTTGAAGCCATTGAGAAACTGGAAAGTAAACGACTGCAAGAATCATCACGGAGTAAGACATCGAGGCTGAAACATGTTGAGCGTTTTGCTGAGAATTTCGCTCGAGACCTCACGCATCCGTATCAAGTAAAAAAACTTGCGTTGCATTTGTTCGATGCGTTGAAAGATATCTGTTCCCTTAATGAGGATGATCGATTTATGCTTGAATGCGCAGCGATCCTTCATGATATCGGCTGGTCTCAGGGATGGAAAGGACATCATAAAACCTCGTTGCGTTTTATTCTCAACGATACAGCTCTTCCGTTCACGATTCGAGAAAAATATATTGTGGGTAGCATTGCTCGGTATCACCGAAAAACGCTTCCGCAGCAGGCACATTACCATTTTGCAGCACTGAGCTTTGATGATCAGCGCAGAGTAGAGATTCTTTCTGCGATCATGCGACTTGCAGATGCGTTTGATGCTTCGCATCATTCAGTTGTGAAAACAGTTGCGGTTCATATTGAACGTGATGAGATAACGATCCGATGTGTCCCTGAGGGAAACACGGAACTAGAGGAACACGCAATCGACAAAAAGAAATCATTGTTTGAGGCGGTGTTCAAAAGGAGACTTGTGGTACTATGGAGCAGAAAATAGCAACGCCATCGGAGAACGTTGTCGGTTTTATCGACATCGGCACAAACTCCATTCGTCTGATGCTTGTTCAGCTCACATCAAATAGTTCATATACGGTTCTTCGTGAGGAAAAAGAAGTGGTTCGTCTCGGTGAAAGTATATTTAAAAAAGGGTTTTTTCAGCCGGAAACCATGGCTCGTGCATTGTTGGTGTGTAAAAAATTTGTTGAAGTATCACGTGGTTTTGGTGCAAGAGAAATTATTGCGGTTGCAACTGCAGCTGCTCGAGAGGCAAAGAATCAGAAAGAGTTTCTTGAGCGGTTGCGGGAAGAAACAAAGCTTGATGTTCGTGTTGTTTCCGGTGGGGAAGAAGCGCGTCTTATTTATCTTGGTGTTTCCAGTGGTGTTCATGTTGATAAGAAGATTGCGGTCTTCGTTGATATCGGTGGCGGGAGCACGGAGATCATCATCGGTGATCAATTTCAGTATTATGATATTGAAAGTATGGGGCTTGGTGCGATTCGTCTGACGACATTGTTTCTTTCTGAGCGTGGAAACGGTGTAGTTTCTCCTGAAACATATGAGAAAATGAAGCGATATGTGAAAAACAAGTTGGTTCATGTGACAGAGCGGGTGAACCCTAAAAAGCTTGATGT
>CAIYYQ010000146.1 GCA_903930505.1 Methanobacteriota archaeon | reverse complement strand
TTGGTAAGGTATTTTTCATTTTCATGAATTCTGTTAACGTCACTACTTTTGAGGGCGATGAGTCATCGGGAAACTTTATTATTATATCGTGATCATTTTCATACAGTTTTGCCAATCTCCACTTGATGTGGTTGAAAATAAATGTTGTATCCTTTGTTCCTATTAACCCATGGTGAGCAATCTTTTTTTTGCAAAGCGCCTCCAGAATTGCAAGGTTTGTCTCTTGTGTTATATCTTCTTTGTCCATGTTGCGATTCCGTCGGTAAAATTCTTCGATTATGTGTTGTATCATGCCCCTGTTTGATGTTGCGAATACTGTGAATGCCCCATTGCCGTTATTCCCGTTTTTTTTGTCTTTCTCCATGATTGTATTCCCTCGGATATTTATTGATTAAAAATTCACCTTTATTGTTTCAGAACAGCAAAATGGATCTAGAACTAATGGCCGCTTACATCTATTTTTAAAAAGAAATTTTAAGGGTTGTACTGAATCCTCGTTTGGTTGGCCTGGGATTTCCCACGATTTGGTAACGACAGGTTTGAAGATGAAAGGTACGAGTCGCAGAATTTCATCTATTATCAATCTTCTGCTTTTGAAATACGTTGATAGGGCTATGCTTTTACTTTTTGCCATTTCACCCCCATCATCTAACTCATTTATTTGAAGTGAAATCCTACTTTGGATATATATTACTTCCGCGGATGCTATGTTTTACAATTCTTCTACGATTATTCTCAATCAGCCGCCCTCAATGTTCGCGATCCCATGGATACCCATATTTTTGATGATTCGTTTGAGAACGTCTGCAACGTCGAGTTTTTTAAGAAGCTCCGCGCGACTGTATACGTCGATAATAGTTATTTTTCGGACGAGGGGATGGTTAGTGATTGCTTCTGTTATTGGATTGTAAGATGATTTGTAAAACGCAGTCGCTGCGGCAAGGTCGAGGTGGATATACCGTTGTATGTTTATCCTTATATGTTTTAGAAGACTTTTATTATCATTGTTTGCCATGCATGCCCTCCGATGGCAAAGGGTGATGTGTTACCTTCTCAAGTGACTAAGCTCCTCGCGGATATTCTGTTTATATATTACTTCCTCTTTCCGTCATCTGAACATGAAATCCAGATCACCATCCTGCAAAGTAGATTAATCTGTGGAATGGTATAAAGATATGATGTGAAGAATGCCATACTGAAAAAACACACCAAAAATACCGGGCAAAAACAGTATTATGCTTTATTGTGTTGTGAAATCAGTATGTTGTGAATTGATTATTTCAATATGATAGGGGCTACCTTTTGATCCCTAGGGAAATTTTCGTATAACATTATTTGTGAAGGTTTCTCGCTTCCCCTACGGGATTCCGGCTCACCGAAATAACGGCGTTCCTTCGGTATATATAGAATGCGCGATTAGTAGTCTGAGCGGAACCCGGCATCAGGAAAGCGTTGACAGGTATGCATGCAGATTCGTTTTCTTGTTTTTCAATCCGAGCTTGCTTCTGATATTATGCCTGCGGGTATCAATTGCCTTGTATGACAAATTCAAGATTTCAGCTATATCCTTGGTGCTCTTGCCCTCT
>CAIYYQ010000145.1 GCA_903930505.1 Methanobacteriota archaeon | reverse complement strand
GGCTGCCATATACACGCTTCTTAGAGCACGTGAAGAAGGAAACATCCCAGAGATCAAATTTGCATCGAAACATAAACAGTTGAACGAGATTTTGAGTTAACGACTATGCTCACGATTGTACTTGCGGAATCAGAACTGGAAAAAATACCTGTCTCTCTTTTCAGACATCAGACCATTGTTTCTTCTGCCCAAAGGCGGATGAAAAAACCATCTGAGATTTTACTTGATTCGAATTATCATCATGCTGCGATGCGAAATCTTCCCGAGTGGGAGCGACGGGGTCGACCGGATATTGTTCATTTGTTTTTACTTGTCACACTTGAGTCGATTGCCAATAAAAAAAACTTTTTGAGGGTGATTGTTCATACACGAAATGACGAAATGATCGCGTTTAATCCAACAACGAGGATCATGAGAAATTATGACCGGTTTGTTGGCCTCATGGAGCAGCTGTTCGAAAAACAAGTGATTCCGGATGAGGAAAAACCTTTGATCACATTGACAAAAGACAAAAAACTTAATCAGATTGTTAAACAGAACTCCTACGATTATATTATTGCATTTTCTTCAGAAGGAAAACATGTCAACCTTCCAACTTATTTCACTGATGTACAGAAAAAGAAAAAAGAAAATATTCTCTGCATAATCGGTGGTTTTCCCAAAGGAAATTTTAACAATGATGTTACCGAACTATCTGATGAGATCATATCCATTTATCCAGAGATGGTTCCCGCGTGGACAGTAGCTAGTGAAGTTGTGGTGAACTACGAAAATATTTTTTTATCAGAAAAATTATAATCAATGCAAAGAGACTTTCGTTCTTTGATTTTATTTACAGAGCGTTACCATAATCGCTATCTGTGCCCACAGTCTGTTTTCCGCTTCATCAAAAATCACAGATTGTTTCCCATGCGCAACATCTTTTGTTACTTCATATCCATAGTACGCTGGCAGGCAATGTAGGAAAATCGCATCTGGTTTTGCTTTTCTCATCACTTTTTGATCAATTGTATATCCTTTGAACTCCTTGAGTCGTTGTTCTTTTTGTGCTTCATCACCCATAGAAACCCAGGTATCAGTTGCAATAACATCAGCGCCTACTGCTGCATTCTCAACACTATCAGTTACCTCAACGGAAACACCGAATTTTTTCGCTTCTTCAACATAGTATGAATCTGGCTGATATTTCTTTGGTGCAACAATTTTTACATTCATCCCAGCAATGCCACAACCAAGAAGATACGAATGAGCCATGTTGTTATTCCCATCACCAAAATAGACGAATTGCAACCCTTTTAGCTTTCCTTTGTGTTCTGTAATAGTCATCAGATCAGTAATCACCTGACAGGGATGTTCTTTATCATCAAGCCCGCTAATTACAGGGATTGTTGCATGTTTTGCAAGTTCCTGCATCGCCTGGTTGCTTTTCGCCCGATACATAATCAAATCAACATAGCGAGAAAGCACAAGAGCAGTGTCCTCCAGAGATTCACCTCTGCCGAGTTGGATGTCATTTGTGCTAAGAAAAATTGCGTGTCCGCCAAGAAGGGTCATACCAACTTCAAAAGAAACACGGGTTCTCGTACTGGATTTTTCAAAAATCATCCCCAGTGTTTTTCCCTTTAAAAGCTCGATAGATTTTTTTTTCTTGGATTTCTGTTTCAAAGAAATACCCAGATCAATGATATCGCAAAGATCATCTTTTACATCAAGCATGGAAATAAGATCGCGTTTCATGAATCAAAGACATGCATTTTCTTTCTTTAAACATATCGCTTGTGAGAAAGACATATATGGGGTAAAACGATAGATGTTTTTGATCTAGATGGGTGTTGATATCGGGGAGTTATTTCACAAAGAACTATGCAGTTATACTGATTTTAGTGGGAAGATAATCGCTATTGACGCCCATAATGTTCTTCATCAGTTTCTTTCGATTATCCGTCAACGTGATGGAACACCGTTAAAAGATGCAAACGGAAACATCACCTCGCATTTATCTGGCCTTCTCCATCGTACCGCAAATCTTGTAGAGGCGCGTATCCGCCCGGTGTACGTGTTCGACGGAGTACCACATCCGTTGAAAGCACGAACTCTTACGGAGCGACGGGAACGAAAAGAACAAGCAGAACGAGCATGGAAAGACGCAATAGAAAAAGGAGATATTGAAAAAGCACGAAGCAAAGCTCAACAAACCTCACGAGTAACTGAAGAAATCATTCATCAAAGTAAAGAACTTCTTGCTGCGCTCGGTATTCCTTTTGTCCAAGCGCAATCTGAAGGAGAATCACAGGCAAGTTACATGGTGAAAAAAGGAGACGCGTATGCAGTAGGATCACAGGATTTTGATTGTCTACTTTTTGGGACGCCGCTCCTTATAAGAAATCTTACATCGTCAGGTAAACGAAAACTACCAAATAAAAAAGCATACGTTGACGTGAACCCAGAACTAATCAAATTGGAATCAAATTTGAAAACATTAGATATTACTCGTGAACAACTCGTTGATATGGCGATCCTCATCGGAACGGATTTCAACGAAGGCGTCAAAGGTCTCGGTCCGAAAAAAAGCTATCAACTCATCAAAAAAACAAAAGATCTTGAACATGCAATACCCTCCATGAATCAGCCAACACTCCCCTCTTCATCTGAGATTGCAGAAATCCGCAATCTATTTCTTAAACCAACTGTGACCGATGAATATTTTCTCAACTGGTCAAAACCAGATAACAACAAGGTTTTACGCATCCTTTGTGACGAACATCAATTCTCCAGAGAACGAATTGAACCCATACTGGAAAAATTTTCGGTTCTTGAAACCATTCAGAAACAGAAAAACCTGTTTGAATTTTAGAGGAATTGAATTCCTTCTGGTAGTTTGTCTAAATATTTTCTGAATCCTTTCGGCCAATGTTCGGGATTAAGTCCTTTCTGCGCCAAAAAAGCAATAGCCCATCGTTCAAGTCCGATACCTGAGCATCCACTCCACAATTCGCTTTTTTGAGCCTTTATTGTAAACGCTTGTATATACTTGTCTCCAAGGATACTTAAGTTCTGAAATTCGAGCCACTCAGAATCCTTTCTTGTTCCACGATACGGCATATACGCTTCAAAATCAATGGTTCCTGTATCTTGTTCTTTACTTTCACCAAATTTTCCTGCCTGCTGCATGTACCAAGGGGTCACCCATGCCATACGCCATTCCAGATCAAAGATGTCGTTAAACACATGTTTATAACGCTCAAGCAGTTTTTCACGAAGAGACAGCAGCTGTTCTCGTGTCCCAATATACACTGGTTCAATACGATGAAACTCATCGACCCGTTCTATTCCATGACGACCACCAGATTC
>CAIYYQ010000144.1 GCA_903930505.1 Methanobacteriota archaeon | reverse complement strand
TGGTTATAGTTGATGCTCACGGACATCCACATCATTTCGAAACCGATCTTGATGCCCTTTACGAGATTGAAGAGGCTCAGGAAGAACCCGAATTTCTTGAGATTTATCAGACATGAGAAGGTGATAGTATGGATAAAGACACGTATGATAAAACAGTTCGACGGCAACGCCGAAACGGAACGGTCACCCTTGTATGCTCAATTTGTGGTGAGGACGATCCGAGCGTCATTGAAGAGCACCATCTTTATGGAAAAAATAATTCCGATAAAAAAATTTTCCTCTGCAAAAATTGTCATGCAAAAATCACCAAAGAACAAAATAAAATGTCCCCAAAATCACGATCATCATCTTCATCCCAGTATGAAAAAATGGGATTTATTCTTATCAGCATAGGAGCACTTCACAAAGTAATCAGTGAAACCCTTATAGACCTCGGTCACGAGAGGATCCGTCATGATGATATTTCTCTCTCTATTGTGTGTACACAGACATAGACATACAGAAAAACGAAAATTTCTCAAAATTAGTTGAAAAAATCATTAAAAAATCTTGATTAGATGGTGATATTTCATGAGTAGAATCGCGGTTCGTGCTTATACCCAAAAACTAATTTGCGGATCCAATTGGGAACCACGTGCGTTTAAAGATCCACCGTTAGCTCATGATCGTGTTTTAGTTTTTGATACGGAAACGACCACCGACCAATATCAAAACCTAACATTTGGTTCTTTCAAAGTATATCAGAACGGTTATATTCAGCACGAAGGGATTTTTTATAACCCGTTAGTCCTTACAGAAAACGAAGTTAAAACCGTAAAAACTTACGTCAACACGCACGTAAAAACAGTTAAAACATATGTTTTAAACCGTTCAAATTTAACGCTTTACACGTCGGAAGAGTTTATAAACAGTGTTTTTTACCCCGAACTTTACGGTTTACACACCCTTTGTGTGGGGTTTAATCTCGCTTTTGACATTAGTCGTTTAGCGTTCAAATCGGTTAATGCACGTAAAAATAACCGTCAAGGTTTTACGTTTTACCTGTCCAAAAATCCGTCAAATCCCCCGATAACAATAAAGCAAATAGGCAATGTCAAAACATTTCGGTTCTCGACGTCAAAATCAAATCAGGGAACGCAATATTTTGCGGGATATTTCCTTGATGTTCAAACACTTGCCGAGGTGCTTTTGCAGGAAAAACATCTTTCACTTGACAAAACAGGAATTTTGCTTAACCTTGCAGTAAAAAAGAAAAAAGTCCTTGAGCATGGCAATGTGACTCCCGCGTATATTGACTATAATATCCGTGATGTGGAAACCACCTTTGAACTCTACAAAAGACTCGTTGAGGAACTGAAACTTTATGGAATTGATATTCCTCAAACAAGGATATTCAGTTCTGCATCTATCGGTAAATACGCACTGAAACAATTGGGCATCAAGCCGTTATCTGAATGTCAAGCTGATTTTCCTTCTGAACATCTTGGCAATATTATGACCGCTTATTATGGCGGGAGAACGGAATGCAAGATCCGCAAAGTTCCGACCAAAGTAAGTGTGCTTGATTTTACAAGCATGTATCCTACAATCACGATGCTAATAGGGATATGGAATTTAATCATCTCCAATGGCGTTGAGATTGAGAACGTTACCGATGAAATACGAGAATTGGTAAAAACAGTCGATCTCAATGCTCTACAAAACCGGGATATCTGGAAAAAATTTATGGTATTGGTTCAGGTTCAACCCGACGCGGATATCTTGCCTGTCCGAATGGATTACAAGGGTGATAAAACCTCATTCAATGTTGGGATTAATTATCTGACATCAGAAGAGCCGCTTTGGTATGCACTTCCTGATGTAATCGTTTCAACGGTGCTTACTGGCAAATCTCCTAAGATAATACAAGCAATACGGTTTGTTCCAAAAGAGACACAATTGGGATTA
>CAIYYQ010000143.1 GCA_903930505.1 Methanobacteriota archaeon | reverse complement strand
ATTAGACCATCTGCAAGTTGGTATATTAACCACGAAAAATAAGATGTATATTAGCATATTTTTTTTAGTGGTGTTTTATACTCAATTTTCTAAGATGGGTAGTTAAAAATAATCGTATCAGCCCGTATGGGGTAGCTTGGATATCCTAGAGGCCTGCGGAGCCTCAGACTCGGGTTCGAATCCCGATGCGGGCGTAACATTATCCATCATGGTTAATATTAACTTGCAGAAGTACAATAAGCCGATTCTGTTTTTCAGTGCACGTACTTTGGTAATGAAATTCAAGTTCGTGTGACAAATGTTATAAAAATTATCTTTTTACATACATTTAAATAAATTCACAGGATAACAAATCTTAGAATATCTGTGTTTAGGGGAGCGAAAGGCTTATGCAAAAAAAATGGGTGAAAAAGGCTTTGGTTTGTGGAATAATAGGTATTCTAATATACACGTCGATGAGTCCTTTGATAGAACTTATGAAAGCGGATCAATCATCAACATCTGGTATGGCGCTACAACACACTAATATTCTTGGTGAGGGAACCTTGGCAAACGGAGATACTATACCTCCAGAGATAATAGTAACGTGTGGGTACCCTTGTACGTTTTTTGATTGGTATGAAATTATTTCGTGTTCTTCATACATTTGGATAAATTCAACGGATCCTGGTGGTACAGGTTCCCATAACATAACGTTTTATTATACACGGGGTGAAGAGTACGGTATGTGGGATTACTCATCTTCTGTGTTTACGTTTAATGATAATGATAACGGTGATGGGGACCCTACTATCGGTGAAATTTCGTTGTGCATTCGTTTCACTGAAAATGGTTGGCATGAACTGCATATCCGTTCATGGGATTATGCTGGTAACTCATGTCCTCCCGTTGGTTTTATCGTTGTAGACGTTTATGTCAAATGCGAAGGACCTGTAACTACACAAGGAACCACCGCTATTACACAAACAACTGCTGTACTCAATGCTCAATGCAGTTCTATCCTACCCGTAGAAGCTTGGTTTTACTACGGACTTACCCCAAACATTAATGAGGCGGTTGAAACTCAACATCAACAGATAAATCCTGGGGCAACCTTTTCTCAGTCTCTTACTGGGCTTTCTCCAGGAACAGTCTATTATTGGTGGGTCTATGGACAAGGTTCAGATAGTTGGTTCGAACTTGAATATGGGGGAACATTCACGACATTAAACAATGATGAAAATCTACCCCCAGTTGCTGAAGCAGGAGGACCATATGTTGGCACTCTCTATGAACAAATAAATTTTGATGCATCTGCCAGTTATGATCCTGATGGAAGTATTGACGGGTATCGATGGGATTGGGAAAACGACGGAAATTGGGATACCGGCTGGCTGCCTTCCCCCTATATCGGTTATATATTTGATGAAGAGATCCACGGACAATTAAAACTTGAAGTGATGGATAATGAGGGAAATACTGATACTGATACAGCTAGTATCAATATAGGGGCATTTGCAGGGTTCTTAGTAGAAGTTTATAATACTGGAAGTACTCTGGCAATCCACAATGACCATAATCTTGAAGCTGAGGTGCTTGAACGAGTTCCTGACGGCTGGGTGTTAAAAGTAATCGATACGTATGCTGATACGTGGTGGGAAGTACAAGATGAAGCTCATGGTATTTTGGGATGGGCAGCAAAACAGTATCTTTTTGAGGGCGACCAAGGATTTCTTCAAACAAAGATAGATTCACTGAGTAATTCAGATGACCGAAGAGATGTATTTCTTAATGCGGTTGCTTACTATTATTTCAACGCAGAGGATTCTTCTTCTCTTTATTCGAGCAAGAACCATAACTATTGGAATCTTGATTTGACCAATATAAAAAATAATGGATTTCCTATCGAACTTTTTATGGCAATAGCTGAAAATGAAGGTGGATATATTCAAAATTTTGATAATACAATATATGATCAAAAATATGCAAGGGAATATTTAGATTTAATCACCGGAGGTGTTGGGATCCTCCAAATTCATGGTGGAATAAAAGACATCGATGGTTGGAATAAGGGTTGGGGAAGTCATTTGAATAATATATTTGTTTATAATAATAAAGGTGCTTATTATTGGGACAATGAACAGAAAGTTTACAATGACCCTGGTAAAACAGGTAAAGAGTATCATCATGATTATTACGGAAACACCGAACAAGGTATCTATGCTGAAGTAAAAGACGGTTTAAGAGTCCTTCAGGACTGCATAGAAAAGGCAATCGCAGCCGGAGCAGATAACGTTTCAATCGGGGCTGCTTGGAGATATCATCGTGGGGCTGGTGCTGATTGGGATGACCAAGCAAATACATATCTCTTAAAACTTGCAGAAAAAATTGACTTGTTGTCAACCCGCTATCCTGGATATGAAACGATTTTACAAAATTATGGTTATACACCGATGAGTGATAATGCTCTTGCTGAATTAAAAACAAAACTCAAGAATTATCATTCTGTGAAAATTCATAGTCCTGGTGAACTTCAAGTTATT
>CAIYYQ010000142.1 GCA_903930505.1 Methanobacteriota archaeon | reverse complement strand
CCATCGTCATCTGCACCTGGTGAAATGGTAACGCTATCATAATGAGCACTCAGAAAAACGATACTATTAGAGGATCCCTGTCCATGTAATGTCGCCTCTATGTTTTTTCCCTGTCGGAGTTTATAAGTCCAGGGATCATATTGTACTGAAAGATTGAATGATGAAAGCGTATCGTACAGATATTTTCCAACGGCATCATATGATGCTGATCCAGTGGGATGAGGACCAAAATCTTGAATGCGTTGAACATAATCACGTAATATTGACATATTGACCTGGAGCATTAACTGAAGGAGGTCAGGGGATTGAACGGGAGTTGGTGATAAGGTCGTCAATTTCTGATGGAATGATTGTTCGCCATAAGTGGGTGTTTGCATAATGTGAGCACTGGTGAAAATAGTGGGGGCACCAAAGAGTAGTTCAGCTATGATGAAACAGAGAAAGACCCTCGTACCCGTAAATTTTTTTCTTTTTTTTGTAAAGCTCAATAATATAATTTAACGTAAATATTTTATATAAAGGTATCGTTGGTATCGATCAATGAAGAAAAAAACGAGAATTGAAAACATAATAATAACAAGCATATATCCTGGGTTAAAAAGTGTATAAAAATATTCCACGATAAATGCTGGAATAGTTTATATAATCCTCCTCTGTTTACTGGGGAAACGGAGGAAAATGGTATGGATTGGGGTATGAAGAATCGGCTTTCAAAGATCATTAAACCAAAAGATGGACGCAGCGTGATGCTTGCGGTAGATCATGGGTACTTCATGGGTCCTACATCCGGTCTTGAACAAATTGACAAAACAATCAATCCATTACTACCCTTTGCTGATACATTGATGTTGACACGTGGTGCATTACGCAACTATATTGATCCAACGGTTGATATCCCGATTATTCTTCGAGTCTCCGGTGGAACCAGTATCATTGGAAAAGAACTCTTGCATGAAGGAACTGTTGTATCTATAGAAGATGCAATCCGATTGAATGCATCTGGTGTAGCATATTCTATTTTGGTCGGTGCGGAATTCGAACGGGATACGATTCTGGGAATGACGCAATACATAGATGAAGCAGAGCGATACGGTATTCCTGTTCTTGCAGTAACTGCAGTAGGAAAGGATATGGTGCGGGATGCCCGATATATGAGTCTTGCGTCTCGGATGGCTGCAGAGCTTGGTGCTCATATTGTGAAAACATATTATGTGAAAGATTTTGAAAAAGTTATTGAATCCTGTCCTGTGCCTGTGGTGATCGCTGGAGGAAAGAAACAACCGGAAGATGAAGCATTAAAGATGGCGTATGATGCGATTCATGCTGGTGCCATTGGTGTGGATATGGGCCGGAACATATTTCAGAGTACAAACCCAGTTGGGATGATAAAAGCAGTTAATGCGATTGTCCATAAAAACGCAACTCCAAAAGAAGCATATGATATTTTCAAAGGCAAGAAAAAATAAAGAAATCTTGTTTGCATCACGATACTTTTAAATAAATCCTGCTATTACCCTAGCCGAGGAGGTATACATTATGGACCTAATAACATGGGCTATAATCTTGTTAATAGTCCTAATTATCGTGATAATACTGGCGATCTTCTGGGGTATTTACAACAGGATAATTAAAACAGAAAATCAGATCGACAACGCCTGGGCACAAATCGATGTCCAGATGAAACGACGAGCGGATCTTATCCCAAACCTTATGGAAACCGTCAAAGGCTATATGCAGCATGAACGGGGCACTATGGATAGTGTAACCAACGCTCGGGCCGCTATTATGAGTGCTAAAACACCACAGGAAAGCAATGATGCGAACAACATGCTAAGCGGTGCGTTAAAATCCTTATTTGCAGTGGCGGAAAACTATCCTGATCTCAAGGCGAACCAGAACTTTTTACAATTACAAGATGAACTGACTCATACTGAGGATAAAATCGCATATTCACGACAGCATTACAATGACTCTGTG
>CAIYYQ010000141.1 GCA_903930505.1 Methanobacteriota archaeon | reverse complement strand
GATACCAAAGAGTACATTAAATCAAATGGTCTCTCAGTTGAGGAGTTGCTTGAGCATCCGTTGTATGAGAGAGCGCGTACGATTGGTATTGAGCGGTTAGATAACGCCTTAAAAAATACGGATGTCGGCAATTATTGTATTGCGACTGAATCTGATTGTATGATGGTGGTTCTTTCGTATCCGATTGCGCGGATGGTTGCTGTTTGTGTCGGTGACACGTATTTCAAAAAACGATATGCATTAGGGGAAGCCTATTGTGCATATCGTAACCTTCTTGATGAATCATCCTTGTTTCTATTGGATGCAACAAAAGAACTTGGCCTTCATGCAGAATCTGTTGATGAGAAACAGCAGATTCGACTTTACTTTAAGGATTATCTGCGATTTGCGCCTACACGTTATAAGGAATGGAACATGACTAATAGAACGATTGATCATGGATTTGTTACGGTCTCCCAGAAAGATCTTGCACGTATCCTTCTTGAGGTTTTGCGTAAACGTATCAATGATGAACTTGATGCCCGCGAATGTAATCCTCTTGCAATGCGTATGTTTTCTGAGGATATCAAACGTTTTCAGAATATCGTAAGTATGCAGAAGAAAAAAATAGAGGCAGCACCGGTTGGGAAATTAAGTGTCGAGAAGCTTCCACCCTGTATGAAGGATATTCTTGCGGCTATTCAGGCGGGGGAAAACGTGCCGCATATGGGTAGGTTTGCTCTGGTAGCATTTCTTCATTCTCTGAAACTTAGTCCTAATGAGATCTTGAAATTGTTTAGTACTGCACCTGACTACGAAGAGGATAAAACACGGTATCAAGTTGAGCACATCTCTGGAAAAACGTCGTCTACTGAGTATAAGTCGCCAGGGTGTGATAAGATGCGTACGTATGGGATTTGTCCGCAGGAGAAAATCGATGAGCTTTGTAGAAGGGTTCATCATCCCGCGAGTTATTATAGTGCGAAATGGCGGCAGGAGAAACAAAAAACATGAAGCATTTTGTGACGTTTGAGGGCATTGATGGTTCGGGGAAATCAACGGTATCAAAACTTGTGTATGAGCGGTTAATTGCAGATGGTTTTGATGCGGTGCTGACCACGGAGCCAACTGATTCTCTTGTTGGTAAATTTGTGAAACAATGTATTCAGACGCAGAATGATCCGTTTGTGACCTCGTTTGCATTTGTCACGGATCGTATGGATCATTGTCGATTGATAAGGCAATGGTTGGATGAAAAAAAGATTGTCCTCTGTGACCGCTATGATGAGTCAACGTATGCGTATCAGGCTGCGCAGCTGGATGAGACAATTGATGATCCGATCAGGTGGCTAAAAGAGCTTTCTAACAATCGTATAATTGTTCCAGACAGAACATTTCTTTTTGTGATTTCTCCAACGGATGCACTTGCTCGGATTTCGCATCGGGATTCATTGATTCCATTTGAGCGGCAAGCTTTTTTGGAAAAAGTAAACAAGTACTATCTTAAGGTTTGTAAGGGACCACGATTTAAAAAGATCGATGCAATGGAGTCAGTTGAAGCACTCGTTGATTTCTGTTATCATGATATTGTCGACTAATCCTTTTATATACCATCTGTTTTTCCCTTTCCAAAGTAAATACCGGAGGCTAGTTTGTGATTCACAGATTTAAATATGTTTTGTTTGACATGGACAACACCTTGTTAAAAAACATGGTGATTGGAGTTGTCGCTCAAAAAAAAGGTTTCACAGAAGAATTAGACAAGCTTCTCGAACGCTCCATTGTCTCCCATGAAAAAAACAAAGAAATTGCCTTACTTCTCAAAGGAATATCTGAAAAAGAACTGGTAGCGATTTTCCGAACGATTCCTATTCAAGATTACGCAGAAGACGTTATCACCGCACTAAAGAAAAAGGGGATTCGTACTGGGATTGCCACAAATAGCTATTTGTATCTCGCTGAAGACCTGAGGAGGCGCTTGGGAATTGATGACGTGTACGGAAACACTCTTGTCGTAAGAAAAGGAATGATCACTGGTGAATTACTGTTGCATAACACGTCTCTTGAAAAAAAATTTGATGGATGTCGGATGCATCCGATTTGTAAACGATCTATTGTTGATTGTATCTGCGAAACATATAAGATATCACCTGCTGAAGTCATCGCGGTCGGTGACGGACGAATCGACATCTGTATGTTAGAAACAGCTGGGTTGGGAGTTGCATTTAACGCATCATTTGAGGTTCAGCAACATGCAGATATCAGTACCAATGATCTACGGGTGATTTTAAAGTATATTTAGGTTGGTTTGTGATAGATTCCATTTTTGAGTTTGTTGTTACGATATGCGTCGTAGGCCGTAAGATCAAAATCGCCATGTCCGCTGTTTGTAAACACAATGATTTTTTTCTCTTTTTTCTTTTTGCAGATTCGCGCAAAGTCGATTGCTGCACGGATTGCATGTGCGGATTCCGGGGCGACGATGAATCCTTCGGTTTGTGCAAAAATCATCGCTGCCTCAAAAATCTCTTCTTGGTTGTATGCTAAAGCCTCCATGTATCCTTCTTTGGTGAGTTTTGAGAGTAGTGGTGAATCGCCATGATATCTGAGGCCACCTGCGTGGATCGCGGCGGGAACAAACGTGTGTCCCAATGTATACATTTTTAGAAGTGGTGTTAGACCAACGCTATCGCCGTAATCATATCGGTATTCTCCTTGTGTTAATGT
>CAIYYQ010000140.1 GCA_903930505.1 Methanobacteriota archaeon | reverse complement strand
GGATCTGCCGTGGTTTCTCCTCATGTTCAATGTATCGTCGTGCCTCGATGGCTTTCAGTTGTAATTGTTTTATTTTCATCTCGTGATTCATCTCGAAAGCCAATAACATATCCCTGCTTTTACCTCTTTCGTTTCCCCTGGCATAGTATTTCATATTTTCTCCGGATACGTATGCATCGACCATGTCGCACTATAGAAAAATACATAAATAACACTCTGATAGGAGAAGAATTATATGAAGAAAATACAGGCGATAGGAATCATAAGCAGCGTACTACTACTTCTGATTCTTCCTAGTGTTGCAGCTGTTGACACCTTTGACACCTCAACACATACGATTTCTATAAAAAACGCACAAGTCGGACTTCTTGTAAGCGAACAAATCTCTCTCAAAAACAATGGGAATCTACCCTGCAACGAAATCAAATTCTGGATTATGCAGAATGCACAAAACATCCAAATTACTGTAAGCGGAAGAAACCAAGCTTTAGAGTATACAAACTCTGGAAACGACTACACCTGTAACCTCACACAGTACAACCTTGCGGTAGAAGTAGACAACACAACAAGTATGACCGTTACCTATACCATTCCATCAACCACAGAATTTTTTGACAAAACAATCTCATATCGCACCGCGTCTCTTACCATAATTTTTAACGATAAAGAACTCTTCAGCGGACAACAACTTGCACCCCAATCAACATACCACCATCACTTATATCTACCCACAGGTACTCCCCTTGATATCATTACAATAGTTGTGATCATCATCGTTGTTATACTTCTCATGGCAATAACATTATTTCTCCTGAAAAAACAACGACGAAAAAGAAAAACCTCGATAACAGAATCCGAAGAACTCTTAACTATAAAAAAGACGAACCTTCTTTCAGCGTTAAAAGAAATCGAAAAACAACACAGAGCAAAAACCCTTTCTGATGACACCTACACGAAATTAAAAGATGAATACAAACAACAAGCGGTTGACGTCATGAAAAAACTTGATGACCTCAAAAAATAAACTCAGAAATCAAACAGACTCGGCTGCTTGCCATCCACTTTCATCTCTTTTTTCACCGTATCATCCCTTTTAACATCAGGAAGTACGTCTTCTATTTCAATTTGGTTCTCGTCGGTTTTCTCTGCACACTCAAGAATCTCCTTTAATTTATGAGAATGTTTCTCACCAAGGAGATACTCAGTCTCGCCTTCTGAGAGATCCAATCGGCGTTTCATCGCACAGGCAAAATGTATATCATTCTGAAACAACGTGATGAACTCAGGTAGAATAGAACCCCTGCTTTTCCGAACAGAAACAGAACACTGTCGCCCCAGTTTCAACGCAACTGAATCCCGAACCCCTCGAACCGATTTACTGCTTTTCAACGCCTTCATCCACAAGGGAGGATAATACCGATCGTTCCCATACATTCGTGTTTTTGCAACCGCTACCCCACCAGTCATCAAATCACCGGCATACGACCACAACCCATAATACTGACGTTTAGAAACCCTGCCGAAAAACACATCTGCTTTCGATACCGCATCATACCCTCGTATGAGATCATCAATAGCTAGGTATTCCCGCGGCAAGTTCTCAACAATCCACAACAGAAACGTATCCGGGTTCATATCAAGAGAAAAGGTAATATCTCGTAGATTTTGGATGTTTCTTGTTTTAAACACATCACGTAACGCATCAAAAATGATTTTCTCCCGATCCCGATACCCAAGCGCATCCAAGGATTCTACATCCACCTGCTGCCGCCCAATACACAACGATTGAAGATCATGAACCGCAGAACGAACATCACCCCTGCTTTTTTCTGCGATCAATTGAAGAATCTTCAGATCAGTTGCAATGTTTTCCTCACGGCAGATACGACGTAACAAATCAACAATCTGACCCGTATTCACATCATAAAACGTAATCACCGTAGCAATATCCTTTAACGATTCGCCACCGCCTTTAATCAACCCATAATAATCATTTACAATAAGAATAATCGGCTGACCTGTAATCTTGATTGTTTCAATAATTGCTTTCTTCCCACCACGATCACTGAAGTCACTAGCTGAGCCCTCAGATTTCTCAATTTTTTCATAAAGATTATCTGCTTCATCTAAAATAATGAGTTTACGACCTCCGAACCGCGAATCCTGATAATTACCAAACATATCCAATGTTTCATTGATGGCCCCCGCTGTTGCAACACGTTTTATGGTTTCCTGATTCCGTGCATCTGACGCATTTAATTCAATAACCGTCCATTTAAAATCACGTGCAAGCGCAAGAGCACTACTGGTTTTTCCGGTTCCGGGTTTGCCTGAGAGAATCACCGCTTTTTTTTTCGGTGGCTTTTCTCCAGTCCAGGTACGTGCCCAGGTCCGAAGACTCCCAAGAGCACGTTCATTTCCGACAACGTCGCTCAGGGTTTTCGGTCGGTATTTCTCAGTCCAGTCCTCCATATCATAAGGAAAACAACGCTATTCTATTTAATCCTTCGTTTTGGCATAACCTTTGACATAACCTTTTTATCATTTGTTCTCTTTCCCCTTCTCAAAAGCGGGGATGGCCCAGCCCGGTAAGGCGATGGATTGCTAATCCATTGGTCTCTGACCTCGGGAGTTCAAATCTCCCTTCCCGCGCTAATTATTAATACGGTTAGTGTACAGGAGAAAAAACAATATTTAATACACAACGATTTGAACACCTGTTT
>CAIYYQ010000139.1 GCA_903930505.1 Methanobacteriota archaeon | reverse complement strand
TTCGTATTATTCGGAGGCAAAGGAATGATCCGCCATTTAGCGTTTCCAAAAAAAAACGATTTTTCTACATTTCTCATAGATAGAGCACCGATGCATGCATACTACTCCTCAGCATATTACAAGAAACCTGATGCGTCCACGATGCAGGAGAAACAATGGATGGGTGCTGAACTTATCTTTGATTTAGATTCTGATCATTTACCAAACGCAGAAAAATTAAGCTACGCTGAATCACTTGATCTCGTGAAAAAAGAATTCAAAAAACTCGTAGAAGAATTTCTCCTTGGTGATTTTGGGTTCAACGAAAAATATCTGGAGCTTTACTTCAGCGGCGGACGAGGATACCATGCTCATGTCAAAGACCCAAAGGTGTTTGATCTCGACAGCAACGAACGACGGGAAATAGTTGATTATATTACCGGGCGAAACCTGCAAGATGGAATCGTGTTTCGAGAGCATGTCACCGAAAAAAAAGAATACCATGGACGATCATTTGCAAGCGGGAAAAGCCTGATCATGCCGTCCCCTGATGAAGCAGGGTGGAAAGGACGAATCAGCAGAGGGGTTATCGAGCTCGTTGATGAAATTGCAAAAAGCAACGATCCTATCAAAAAACTTGAGGAGTACGGAGTAAAAAAAACAGATGCGGAGAAGCTTATTCAAGATCTCTCAGAAGATCGAGTGAAACGCATACGAGAAGGCCTTCTTGATCAATCAAAAACCATCCGTCGTTTTTTTTTGAATAGTGCGCTTCGGAAAACCGCGGTGTCTCTTGCGGCAGGAGAAACCGATGAACCAGTAACCTGTGATGTGAAACGCTTAATTCGCCTCCCAGGATCTTTACATGGAAAAACAGGTTTTAAAGTCACAAAATTCACATTGGATGGATTAAAAGATTTCAATCCATTAAACGACACCGTGGTCCTCAGCGATGATTCTATAAAAGTGCATATTCATCAGTCGTTTTCCATTGCTATGAACCACGAATCATTTGATCTCAACGAAGGAGAAATTGAGGTGCCAACATACTTAGCGGTGTTTCTCCTTGGAAGACGAGTTGCAGATGTCATCTTGTAGGGTATCAGGTAAGATAGCTATCTAAAAATTCATCCCATTGTGTATCTGTTGTAAAGTCTAACCCTGATGTCGTGTATATTTTATTGTATTGGTCTTTATTTGATGGAAAATAAATAGTTAATCCATAAGCTCGAGGATGGCTAATTCCATGAAGATTTGCTATCACTGCAATGTTTATCTTTTCCATAACTTCTTTTGCAGCTGTTCGGATTTCGCTATCAAAGAAAAACATACGATAGCAATTCTTCGCGAAATCATATACATCAAGGACATCCTTCTTTCCATAGAAAAAAGGAGGAAATGACTGCGTCATATCATGAATCTGTTTAATTCGAAACCTGCTACTGCCGACTTTCGATGCTAATCCCTTTGCAAGATGATCAAGAGATGTAGCGAGTTCTTCCATTGTACTTGTTTCCACTGCACTCATTGTAATAAATCTTCGCGGTTGTCGATAATTAGTTCGTTCTTGCTGATTTGTGATCCTTCTAAACAAATTATCATTGATCATTTGTACGATTTCGACACCAAGTTGAATATTTGATATATTTGGATTATTGTCTATTTTCGTACAAATATCTTCGATTATATTTACCCAGTAAAAGTAGCCACTTCCCTCTTCACTCCCTATATATATTCTTGTACAATTTCGAAGTTCATAAGCAGATTCTACTGCGCCCATGAGACAAGGAGCACTAAAACATACAAAGTCTACACCACCATTATTCATTAATGCATGCTGAATTTCATCCATGGTAAGCCAGTCACTATTGTTTGTTACATCAATACATGAGCCGTTCCATCCCATTCCATGATCGTAGAAAAACAACATGTATCGTTGTGCAGAGTAGTTTTGTTTACAATAGGTGACAAAGTTTTGAAGGGTACTTGAATTTCCCATATTGATTTCGCTCATTTCTTTTAATAAAATCTTGGTATGATTGCTGTCGATATACCAGAGTTTTGCAGGTTCGTGTTCTTTATCTTGTAACACGACAACATTGATGTTTCCACTTGAAAATGCTTCTGAGGCAAAACTATCAAGCGGATCGAATGCGTTGTTGAAATCTGCGTCATCATACAGCATTAATGTCCATTGTTTTTCAGTTGGCGTTTCCGTTTTTACATAAATATGTTCGCTGATTACTTGTCCTGGTAGGATATTTATTAGTACGAACATACCTATAATGAGGATAATACCACATTTTTTCATTTTCGCACATCAATTATTACTAATAAATATTATTTCTTTATATTTAAATGTATTTGAAAAAAGTACAATTATAACGACATCAATTGAGATGAACAAAGAGTGTTAAACAAATCTAATGCTTTCCAGATTCATCGGTGCAGCTGTTGATGTATTAAACTTTTTATGAACAGATGAAGCAATATCGATGCATTTTGATTCTTCCCCGTGGCCAAAGATAATACGCTCAGGTCTTGGAGACATATTGTTGATAAAACCCATGAGTTGCCTGCGGTCACTATGCCCTGAAAACCCATCGCAGGTCTCCACATTCATGTTCACCTTCAGATTCATAATGTTTCCTTGAATGTTCATAGGTATTTCTTTACCGCCTCGTTGAACCCTACGTCCGATGGTTCCTTCCGCCTGATAACCGACGAACACAAGCGTATTTTTTTCATCCGGAGACCATTCTTTGAAATACTCCATCACCGGACCACCGTTCATCATTCCACTTGTTGCAAGAACCACACAAGGCTCAGTATCAGAAATGATTTTCTCCCGAGTACTTACACTGTCCACTCGTTTGAAAATATCAGAAAGCAACGGGTTTTCACCCATCTGGAAAATCTGATTACGAAGTTTATTGTTCAAATATTCAGGATATGCAGTATGAATCGCTGTTGCCTCCCAGATCATCCCATCAAGATACACAGGGATTTTTGGCATTTCCTTTGTTGAAGTGAGATTTTCCAACACAATCATGACTTCCTGACTTCGCCCAACCGCGAACACAGGAACCAAAACCTTTCCCTTTTTATTCACACAACGCAACACGATATCCTTCAGTCGATCAGTTGCCTCTTTTCGAGAAGGCTGAAAATCATCACGCCCACCATACGTAGACTCAACAACCATTGCTTCAAGACGTGGGAAATGATTCACCGCAGGGTTAAACAACCAGGTTTTCTCGTACTTAATATCACCGGAGAACGCGATGTTATACAATCCTTCACCCACATGGAAATGCGCAATAGCAGAACCAAGGATATGACCCGCATTATGAAACGTCAAGCGAACATCAGGAGTAATATCTGTTGTATCCCCAAATCCCATTGGAATACAATGTTTAATCACATTACGAATATTATCAGATGAATACGGAACTTTCTTTGCATCCGCGGCAGCGACCTTTAAGTAATCCATCTGCAGAAGCGTCATAAGATCCCTTGTTGGAGGGGTACAGTAAATCGGACCATCATACCCATACTTATACAATAAAGGAACAAGCCCGCAATGATCCAGATGCGCATGGGTAAGCACTACAGCATCAATGGTTTCCAATGGTAACACTTCAGGAAGATGAATATATGGAGTTCCGCTCTCCGAGGAGACATCAATTCCACAGTCAATCAGAATTTTACTATCCTGCGTATGAAGCATACTACAGGACCTGCCGACTTCTCGAAAACCACCAAGAGCAATAACGCGAACGAATTTCTCGTTCGTAGAAACACCTCGATGAAGCCTTCGACCGATCTTACGCAGAATCTCTTTACGTTCATCACTCATCGACCGCAGATACCCACGGAT
>CAIYYQ010000138.1 GCA_903930505.1 Methanobacteriota archaeon | reverse complement strand
GTATTATGGCCACCGCATAAGGGAGTATAAGGATGATGCAACGGGAAGATATCATCGAACATATTAAAAACACTGAAAATACAGTAAAAAAAAAAATAGCGGACACACAACAGAAAAAAATTGAGATAATTGAACAAGCAAAAAAAGAAGCAAAAAAACTAGAAAATGCTTCGGAACAAAAACAAAAAAAATTGCATGATCAGATTCTTGCAGAAGAAAAAAAAGAAATCGAACAGAAAAAAAAACAGATTATAGAGGTTGCAGAAACCGATGTATCGCAACTCAAGAAAAAAGCTAAAATTGACAAAGTAAAAGAGTTGTTTTTAACTAAATTTGAGGAACACATCAATGTTTAAGCCAAAGAAGCTCAGTAGAACAATCATCATCGGATTAAAAGACCAGTTAGAGACGACTATAGAGCTTCTTCACAAGTTGGAGATTGCTCATATTATTGAATACTCCACAAAAGGATCTGATCAAACTATAACTATTGGAAAACCAACTGCGAAATCGTCAGATGCAAGTGACAAGGTCCTCACTCTTCGTTCTAGTGCTAAACTATTGGATTTAGATGAAGAGAAACCTGTGGAAAAAAAAATGACTATAGATCAGATCACAAAGGATATTGGTAGAAAGATTTTGACTCTTGAACAAGAAATCACAACAGTAACACAGAAAAAAACATCTCTCGAAGATCAGTTGTATTCTATTGAGGATCAGATAACACAACTCATACCTTTTTCATCGATTTCAATACCGTTAGAAAATTATTTCGAACATAAACATGTCGATGTATTTGTTGGATCTGTTCAAGATATAAAAAAACTTGAAAAAAATCTTCAATTTCTCACTGATGAATATGAACTTTTCCATTCAACGGATGTTGAAAACGTTATTGTTCTTTTTGTTTCGAAATCATTTCACGACCCTGTTGTCCAAATGCTTACCGACTGTCGATATACTGAGATAAAAATACCATCTGGGATAGGGTTACCAGTAAATCTTGTAAGACAATTAGAAAATGATCAATCAAGGATTCACGACCGTCTTGAGACTATTTCTATACAACTTGAGGAAGTACGTAGAAAACATGGCGAATTTATCCTTGCAGCGGAAGAATATCTTTCAATTGAGGTGCAGAAAGCAGAGGCACCGATCAAGTTTGCAGCAACTCATCATTCGTTTATCATTGATTGTTGGATTCCAACAAAGGATGTCGAACATGTGAAAAACACCTTGGAACAAGAAACCAACAATGCACTGTACATAGAGACATTGGAAATGAAATCAGAGGATGATGTACCGGTTTTGTTAAATAACCCAAAATCTGTGAAACCCTTTGAGTTTCTCCTTGATTTATATTCAACGCCAACGTATCATGAAATTGATCCAAGTTTCATCCTTTCGTTAATCTTTCCATTGTTTTTTGGGTTTATGATTGGTGATCTTGGTTACGGTTTACTTTTGATAGTATTCGGGTATATCTTCATAAAAAAACTTAAAAACAATGAAGGTTGGTATAATATCGGCAGGTACATTATTGTTGCAGGTATCTTTGCATCAATATTTGGTCTGTTT
>CAIYYQ010000137.1 GCA_903930505.1 Methanobacteriota archaeon | reverse complement strand
GCTGGTTTGCTTTCGATTTTCCCAGAGACCCCTTTGAAACCGAGGAGTAATAAATCCTTCAAATCCCACCCCACGCAATATGCTCCGAGGGTCCCAAGATCGTGAATGTGGTAATCTCCGCTGGTATGAGCATCTCCAATCTCAGGAGGATAAATCTTATTGAGCCAGTAATGAGAAATAATACTCTCGGTCGCGTACACATTTAATCCCTGGAGAGAATAGCTCATGTTGCTGTTCTCATTAACCTTCCAGTCCAACATACTGAGGTAGTCATCAACCACGTCAATATCCTTGAGGAGTCCACCGATTTCTCGCATGTCCTGGTGTTGTTTCCGGTAGAGAATGTACGCTTTCGCGGTTTTCGCATGACCATCCTCTACGAGAACTTTTTCTACGACATCCTGGACTTGTTCTACCGTAGGGATTTCACTGCGTTTCAGCTCTTTTTCTAAGAGAACGATTACTTTGTCTGTTAGTTCTGCTGCTCTCTTGTAGTCTTTTCCTCCGACTGCTTGTGCTGCTTTCCAGATGGCTTCTGTGATTCTAACTGGATTGAAATCAAGGATTTTTCCGTCTCGTTTTTTTATCTTTCGTATCATGTGTTTCTCTCCTCTTATTTTTCTGTTAGATTTTTAACCTCTTTTTCAAAGCTGGTCACATCGGTGAATTGACGATAGACTGACGCGAACCGGATGTAGGCGACGTGATCAACTTCTTTTAATGCATCCATAACATATTCCCCGATGAGTGATGTTTCGATTTCTTCTTTTCCGGCTCTTCTGATTTTTTCTTCTATTCCATCGATCATTTCCTCGATTTTTTCATGGCTAATTGGGCGTTTTTCGAGTGCTTTTTCCATTCCGTTTCTGATTTTACAGCGGTCGAATCGTTCTCGTCTGCCGTCTTTTTTAATGACGAACATTGGTGCCATTTCGATATATTCGTAGGTCGTGAATCGTTTGTTGCAACTGAGACATTCTCGTCGTCTGCGAATGGAGCCTCCCGTATCGCGAGAGTCAGTAACCTTCGTGTCAATATGGTTGCAATAGGGGCAGTTCATCTCATCCACCAGATATACAATATATAGTATAGCAAAAATTATAAGCTACAAAATGTAGTATACTTGAGTGGTTTTTAAGTCTTTTCATTTTTCTAAAAAAATGTGATTTTCTTCCGTCTGATTTATGAACTCATTCGACTGTGAAATGTTAGAGATTGACGCTCGTTGCATGCAGAATTACGCGCTGCACTAGTTCATCGACATTGATTTTTTGTTCTTCGGTAAGTATCTGTTCAAGACGTGCCTGTGTCGATGGTTTGATCGGAACCGCACTGCATCCATCCGCTGGTGCAATTGATAAATCAAAGGTTCCGATCTTTCTTGCGATCTGAATTGTATCTTCCTTATCAAACCCGATCAATGGCCTGAGGATCGGGATGCTGACTGCTTGTTCCACGACTCGAATGTTTTGCAATGTCTGCGATGCAACCTGACCAAGGGAATCACCCGTCACAATAGCATCTGCATGTTCTTTTTTTGCGATTGCTTCTGC
>CAIYYQ010000136.1 GCA_903930505.1 Methanobacteriota archaeon | reverse complement strand
TTTCTCGCTATATAAACATATCTGTACAGTTGTTATCATATTTTTTCCAAAAAATACTTTTTCCAAGAAAAAAAACAAACGATTGAAAATTGGAAAAAAAGATGGAATGAAACGAAGAATACAAAGGATCATCAGAAAAAGAGATGATGCTTGCTCGTTGATTCAGGCCATTAGGTCTACATAAACCTATTGTAACCACCAAATTATTTAATTTTTAGCTGGTTATAAACCGATAAATATTTAAGAAACGTACTACTATACTATAGAGTATGGATGAACGACTCTTACGAGAAATACAAAAAAGCAACCCCTGGTGGTACGAAAAAAAAGAACCACTCCCATCCTATAAAAGAACCATATTTCTGCAGCTCCGAAATTATCTCAAAACAAAACAGATCCTTGCAATCATTGGTCTCCGACGCGTGGGAAAAACAATTCTTATGAAACAACTCATCGAACATCAACTCTCTGTAATTAATCCTAAGAATATCTTGTTTTTTACCTTTGAGGAGCAATGGGGAACAGCAACGGTGCTCGAAGATATCCTGTATCATTTTTTAGAAACAATCGCGATTCCCCAACAAAAATTCATCTTTCTTGATGAAATCCAAAAGGTGAAAGGATGGGAAGAAACCCTTAAACGATTCTATGACCGATATCCTGATATCAAATTTGTTGTCTCAGGTTCTGCGAGTCTACAAATAACCAAAAGTGTTGAAAGCCTAGCGGGCAGGATTTTCGATGTGTATGTTGCCCCTCTTTCTTTTGAAGAATTTCTTGAAATGAACAGCGTAGCGGTGAAACCGCATGATGTGAACTTGGAATATACTCAGTATCATGCTCTCTATCAGACTAATCTGTACCTGAAAGAGAAACTCACCGCATTGTTCAGCGAGTATCTCTATAAAGGCGGATTCCCAGAGCTTTCAAAAGAAACAGATGAAGCACTCATACAAAAATATATTCGTAATTCAGTGATTGATCGGATTTTATTAAAAGATATCCCTGAAGAATTCTCGGTTAAAAACACGATGGCTCTCCGAGGGATTGTCGAATATGTATCGCGAGAAACCTCAGGGATCCTTGTTCTTGATACACTCGGATCTATTCTTGGCATCAACAAAGAAACAGTGAGCAACTATGTCGAATACCTCAAACGAGCATTCATCATTCACACCATATACAACTACACACCCAGTATTGGAAAACAATTACGAACAAGTAAAAAAATGCATCTTGCTTTACCGAGTATCGCGATTGCGATGGAGGCCTACGGCCGAGATGTTTTGCTTCATACGGAGATTCTTGGGAAGTACGTTGAATCATTGATTGCTGTTGTTCTCTTGTACAAATATGAAAAGATTTATTTCTGGCGAACACCACAGAAAGACGAAGTCGATATTGTTGTAAAACAAAAAACGTTGATTCCTATTGAAGTAAAATATCAAGCGCAAATCACGGATGCTGATTGTAAATCAATCATTAAGTTTTGTAAAAAATTTGGTGTACGTCGAGCAATCATAGTTACCAAAGAAACATTAGAGGTGCGAGAGTTCAACGGTATACGAGTGGACTGCATTCCAGCATGGGTTTTCTTGTTAGGAATATGAACAAGTTACTTCAACGAGGGAAAATATTTTTTCATTGGATGAAAACAGGAAATCTCAGGTGACACCGTTGGGAAATCAAAAGTGATACGGATGGGAAATCCAAAGCGACACAAACGGGAAATGCTAGGTGACACAAACGGGAAATATCCCAGGTGACACGGATGGGAATTTTGTCTTGGAGGATATGAAATCAATGAGGCATGTTTCAGGTGCTACGGTTGGGAAATCAGAAAGTGATACAGATGGGAACAGTTTTTCTCCTGGAAAACAAAGGTTGATAAGGTACCTGTTTTTTATGTCATTGAAGGGTGTTTCAGGTCATACAGTTGGGAAATGCCTGGTTTTCTGCCGATGAATTGGGAGATGCGAGGTTTCGAAGTTTCTTTGCTTCTTCTATGTTATATTTTTGATGTAATAGCCTTCTGCGACAAACTCGATTTTACTGCTGTTTTCTGGAACGCTAAATTCGAGGATGTATCCATCGCCCTGATGCAACTGAAGATATTGATTATCAGAATGTCTAAGAAGCAAAGCATCAGTAAAACCATGGAAAACGTCATCTGAAAACCATGGCATACCACAAGGGATAATTCGTTGCGGTTCAACCCTATTGTTTTCATCAACTTGAAGATAAATTTGATCAATGTAAGTTGTCTCAGGAAGCTTTTCAGCAATTTTTACTCGAACGGTTCCTTCAACGATTTCTGTCTTTCTAGTGATATCTATAGAATGAACATATTCTTTTTCAGGTGCAGTTGCTCCGGGGATAAAATCTGAGATGAGTTTGTAGTTACTATCATTGAAAGTGTAAAGGAACGGAGAGCAAGATGGTGTATATTTGATGGTAAGATAGGGCCTATATGCTTGCGTTGCGGCCTCTTTTGGGTAGACAAGAATATACTCAGTCCCGCTTGGTTGAGTCGCCGCCACGTCTCTGGCGCTCAACAGTGCATACTGAGTCAAGCCTGTCTTCGACACCCAGGTCGTATCGAGGCTCGGCGACGTGTATGGCGTCCCTATGATCCCGTTAGTATTACGCCATATCTGATCGAGAGTTGACGTCAACGCTGTGTCATAGTTGGATTCTCTATTACCTGCAGTTATCGGTGAAGTCCAGGTACATTTATGAATGTTTACATTGAAGGTCGTGCCTGATTCATCATCGTTGACCGTCAGTGTCAAGTTTACGTCTTCAATCTCAGCATCATCATCAATACCTGAAGTATCAAATTCTAAATAGCCACGAATAACAAAATAATTATCACCATCAAACTCCTGACCGACACCTAAAAAGTTGGTGTCTGTAACGTCGTAACTAGACGTGGCTCTTGCAGTTGCATAAGCATCGCTTTCACCTACGATATACCCATCTGTTGATTCCGCATAAATAGTAGCTGTACACGTCCCATCACCATTATCAGTATCACCATCAGCACATGGACAACCACCACCTTCTTCCTCTGCTGCCGACTGCAGATGGCTACTTGCCGCGAAATGAACCTCAATCGTACCCGCATGAGGACCGCCCACAGCACCTGCAGGTACATTAATCGATATCTGCACCCAGACAAAATCAGAGGCATTATTCAACGTCCGACCATTTGAACCAACCGGAAACGCATCATCGTTACCACCGCTAAGATTTTGTGTATATCGAACATGCGCAGACTCATCCCAACCAGTCGAAATCATGGTTGCACCATCTGAGATATCCGGATACATCGTACTCACATCACCATCACCCTTCGCAAACTGCCAGGAAACAGAACTAGCGGTCTTCAACGCAGAACCATTGTTGTACACAAAAACCGATGTCGGATCATTTTCTGCCATGAGACTTCCATTCCCATGCAGCCACACCTGCATGTAATCACTGGTCCCACTAGTATTTGTCACCGTCACATGAGTAATATTCACTGCAAACCCTTCCTCATTGACAATCGCAAAAGCCGCTGTATACGTCGTATTCATATTCGCGCTCCAATTCCCAAACTCAAGTCCAATCTTTGCATTCGAACCATTATCACCACTGACCCGAAGCACACGCAGTCCATCAGCACTTGAATTGTCAGAACCCACAAAACGAATGTCTGCA
>CAIYYQ010000135.1 GCA_903930505.1 Methanobacteriota archaeon | reverse complement strand
GAGAATATTCCTTCTATTCGTAAGAAACTTGAGACGCTGTCTCATGTTGGTCTTGAATATATTAAACTTGGTCAGAGTGCGACGACTCTGTCTGGTGGTGAAGCCCAGCGTATTAAGCTTACTCGGGAGCTAGCAAAGAAAAGCACAGGAAAAACCGTGTATCTTCTTGATGAGCCGACGACTGGGTTGCATTTTCATGATGTGGGTAAACTGATTGATGTTTTGAATAGTCTGGTGGATAAGGGCAATACGATTGTGGTGATTGAGCATAACATCGAGGTGGTGAAATCCGCTGATTACATCGTGGATCTTGGACCTGATGGTGGTGATGCCGGCGGCCTGCTTGTCGCAGCAGGTACCCCTGAGGATGTCGCGCGAAATAAAAAGAGTTATACGGGTGAGATTCTTCAGCAGGTACTGCCAAAGAGAAGGGTCGTATGATTGATCTGAGCATGGTGCCGTCCAATCCCGGTTGTTACCTGTTTTGTGATACAAAAAAAAATATTATTTATGTGGGGAAAGCCAAGAACCTGAAAAAACGGGTGGGTAGTTATTTTCAGAAGCAGCCGATGGATCCGAAAACATATCAGCTGGTTTCATGTATTGATACGGTTGAGTATATTGCCACAGACAATGAGCTTGAGGCGTTTATCCTTGAGAACACGTTGATTAAGAAGCATCAGCCGAAATACAATATTAATCTTAAGGATGCGAAAACTTATGCATTTATTTTGTTGACGGATGAGCTGTTTCCGCGTCTTCTGATCGCTCGGAAGAAAACCGGGCAGGGTACGTTTTATGGTCCGTTTGTCTCTGGTCTTGAACGTGACTATATCCTTGATGCGTTGAGGACGTCGTTTATGTTACGGACGTGTAATAAAATGCCTAAGCGGCCGTGTCTGCGGTATCATATTTCGCTGTGTGATGCCCCCTGTGTCGGTTTTGTGTTGCAGTCTGAATACAACGAAAAAATCCAGAAGATCGAGATGATTCTTTCAGGTAAAACCAAGGAGTTACTCGGTAAACTTGATAATGAAATGAGACACTATGCGCATAATGATGAGTTTGAGCAGGCGTTGCGTATTCGTAAGCAAAAAGAGGCGATTGAGTATTTGCATGAACGGCAGAATATGGCGAGGCCGCAGCGGTACGACGAAGACGTGATCAATTATCTTGTCCATGATAACACCGTGTATTTGATGTTGTTTAATATTTATAAGGGGACGTTGACGAATAAAAACGAGTTTGTGTTTCCATATCAGAGTGATTTTTTTGAGGAGTTCATCGTGCAGTATTATTCTGAGAACCCTGTGCCTGCTGATCTTATTGTGCCGTGTAGGTTTTCTGATGCACTGAAGGTTTTTTTATCTGAACAGAAAAAAAAACAGGTGCATGTGACAGTTCCGCAGAAAGGGCCTAAGAAGCAGCTGCTTGATCTGGTGCTTAAAAACATTGAGTTAGCGTTTTTTGGTGATGCGGCGAAGGTAGAAGAGCTACAGAAAACACTCAATCTGCAGGAGTCGCCTATGGTGATTGAATGTTTTGATATTTCTCATATCTCGGGGACGTCGACGGTCGGCTCCATGGTACAGTTTAGAAACGGGAAACCTGATAAAAATAATTATCGTCGTTTTAAGATTCGGAGGGTGGATAGTGTTGATGATGTTGCGGGTGTCGCTGAGGTTGTGCGAAGGCGATACACCCGTCTGCGGCAGGAGAACAGTCCGATGCCTAATCTGATTGTTATTGATGGCGGGCGTGGTCAGTTGAATAGTGCACTGCATGAATTGCAGAAACTGAGTCTCAGTATCCCGGTGATTTCATTGGCGAAGCAGTTTGAGGAGATTTATATCCCGGGAAACAGTTTGCCGGTTCGTCTTGATCGAAAGGATAAGGCGTTGTTGTTTCTTATGGAGATCCGCGATGAGGCGCATCGTTTCGCGATTCAGTATAATCGTTTGTTGAGGAAGAAGAAATTGATAGATCATGAATGAGTTTAAATTAACCACGAATATGACGCCGAAAGGTTCTCAGCCTGAGGCGATACGTCAACTGGTCAGTGGTATTCAGAAGAATTATCGGTATCAGACGCTTCTTGGAGTCACGGGATCCGGGAAAACTTTTTCTATGGCGCAGGTGATCAACAAGGTTCAACGTCCTGCGTTGGTTATTGCTCATAATAAGACCCTTGCTGCGCAGCTGTATAGTGAGTTTAAGGAGTTTTTTCCTGAGAATCATGTGGAGTATTTTGTCTCGTATTATGATTATTATCAGCCGGAATCGTATATCCCGCAGCGTGATTTGTATATTGAGAAGGATGCGGATGTGAACCCTAAGATTGAGCAGATGCGTCTTGCTGCGACTGCGTCGTTGTTGTCATGTCGTGATGTAATAGTGGTTGCGTCGGTCTCATGTATTTATAGTGTTGGCAACCCTCGTGATTATCTGGGTATGAGCTTTGAAATACGCAAAGGAATGCAGCTTGTGCGTAATGATCTTCTTCATAGGCTTTTGGATATTCAGTATGAGCGCAATGATCTTGATCTTCAACCCGGGCGGTTTCGTGTGAAGGGTGATACAATTGATGTGATCCCTGGGTATTATCAGAATATTTTACGTGTTGAATTGTTTGGTGATCGTGTTGAGCAGATTAAGGAGATTGATAAGATCACCGGTGAGACTCTGGATATACTTGAGTATGTGTTTGTGTATCCTGCGAAGCATTTCGTGATTCCTGAGGAAAGTAAGAAACGTGCGATAAAATCGATTAAGATGGAGTTGGAGGAGCGGCTGCCTCAACTCGGTTTGTTGGAGGCGCATCGTCTGAAACAGCGGACGCTGTATGACCTTGAGATGATTGAGGAGATTGGATCGTGTAAAGGGATTGAGAATTATTCTGCGCATTTTGATGGTCGGAAGGCTGGTGAAAAACCGTATTGTCTGATTGATTATTTTCCCAGAGATTTTCTTATGTTTATTGATGAGAGTCATCGGACGGTTCCGCAGGTTCGTGGGATGGAGCATGGTGATTTTACTCGGAAGAAGTCGTTGATTGATTATGGTTTTCGTCTGCCGAGTGCGTATGATAATCGGCCGTTGAAGTTTTTTGAGTTTGAGCAGTTTATGCGTTCAGTTGTGT
>CAIYYQ010000134.1 GCA_903930505.1 Methanobacteriota archaeon | reverse complement strand
TTTAGTAGAGGCGCAGATAAGATATGGAAATTGCTCAACGCTCAAGGTCCTATTTCAGAGACTACCTTGATGAACATGACGATGCTCAACGAGCAGATGTTCTACGGTGCTGTTGGATGGCTCGCTCGAGAAAACAAAATCACTCAAAATGGGCATGTGTATAAACTCGGGCCGACTAATCTCACAGAAAAAATAGGGAATAATGCAGGAAAAATATGGAATCTGCTTACAACGTTGAAAGAAGCAGATATGGCTGCAGTTGCTAAACTCTCTCAAGTCCCTGAGGCAGATGCGTATGCTGCTCTTGGATGGCTTGCGTGTGAGCAAAAAATCGATGCGAAAAGTATGATTGTTCTGAAATAAAGGATTTTTTCCTTATCTTTTTTTTCTTTTTTTCCTTGAATACACATTTTTTTAAAAGATTTGTTTTTTTAAAATGGATGGTGGGAGGGAAAGGAGGGATAATAGGATGGGTATCAACCTTTCGAAAAAAGTTGGTTCTTTCCTTCCCAAACTGCTGAATAACCCCGGGGTTTATTTGCCTTGTTCGTAGCTAGATATACATAGGGATATTCATACGGATGCTCATCGGCTTTATTGTTGCTGATTTTGGGTGAGTTCCTCAAGAATGATTGATGCGGTCCATCTGGCAACGTTACCGGCGACGCTTGGGCATTTGTCTACATGTGCGCCTGCTTTTTCAAATGCTTCGTATTCTTGTTTATCAAGAAGATTGTAACTTCGTCCAAACAGTTTTTTCTGTACGTCGCAACAAAGGGGAGAACCGTATTCTTCGATGAATCGGTCGTAGAGTATTTTTGTGTAACGAAAAATCAGTCGTTTCTTTTTTCCTTCTTTTAATTCGGAGTATTGGCGGCCGGCAAGATAACCAAGTGCAAGCATTCCTCCTGCGAGTGCACCGCAGGTTCCTTTTGAGGAAAGGGATGTTCCACCTGCGAGAGCATCAGCGGATTTGATGAGTGTTTCATCACCGATGTTAAGTGTTTCTTTGAGGGCCGCAAGTACGCACTGTGGACAGCTGCCTACTTTTGCTTCGTAGGAGAACGCACGTTGATATGCTTGGTCGCAGAGTTGTTCTTTTGATGTCATAAATCTCCCCGAATATTTTTTTTATGGATTCTTCGTCAGGTATTTGTAGTTTTGTTCAACAGAAGAAATACTTCTGGATGAATAGTTATTTATACAAGTACCGTACAAATAGTTATTGATATCACATTTCATAATTATCATATTATGTGGAGGTGTAACATATGGACAACAAACATCAAAATCTAGTCATTCCAAACGATATTCCTATCGTCTGGGTAAATATTATTTAGCGTTCTCCTGTTTTTATATCACCGGTGTTACATCCATGCGTCGAGTCCTTTCTGTTGTGTCGCTGCAATATCAGACAACCCAAACGCACCTTCAATATAGTTTTCAATCATTTTCTTATACCAATCAAGATCGATATCACGTGTATCCTTCAACAGATCAATCGGGTACATGTAATCAATCGGTTTCACCCCGCTTTTCGACGGTTTTGCAATCCCAGGCAACGGTTTTTTGGTCACCACAAACTTAAGTTTCATACGCGTTCGAATCGAATGACCAAGAAGCTTCTCAAGAGCAGCAGAACGTAACCCAAACACTGACGACGATCCATCCTGATTTAACTTATACTGTTTCGCAGGTTGAACCGACTGAACAAGCGTCAAATCATCCAAATCAACCTTGGTGAGATCCAGCTTTAAAATCGCCTCTTTTGTCTTATTTTTAATACTGTTTTTTATCGCTTTGCGCACCATTTCTTCATCATTCCACTCAAAGTTCTCCCGCATAACATTCATCATGAGTTCATCAAGTATTATCCTTGCAATATTTGCTTTATCTGAACCCTTAAAGTTATTTCCTTTTGTCGTCATCTCCACATGATCATCTTTCGCATCAAATATCAAATAATTTTTATGTTTCACAAAAATCATTGCATCATGAACCTCGGGTTCTAACTCAAAATCAGGGTATTTGAGTTTCGACTGCCATTTCTTGTTGCATTGTTTTATTGCATCAAATGCAACCTCTGGTTTCGTAAGCCATGTATCCTCTTTCTGATCG
>CAIYYQ010000133.1 GCA_903930505.1 Methanobacteriota archaeon | reverse complement strand
TGCTTTATCAGTCATAGTGCTTGTTTGTTTTGTTGCTGCAGGTTTTTTGGTAGGTGGACCTTGGGCCTGAGCTGATTGTGGTTGTGGTCGTAAATCATCCATCTTCGGCATTTTCGGCGGCTTATAATCATCTTCGGAATCTTCTTTGAATACGGTAACTGATTTTCCACCATGGCTTGTCTCACGAGTCCGAATCTCAACAAACAACGGGACCTGAAGTGATGCACCAGAAATCAATGCAACGCCAATCGGTAATCGCTGAATCTCATCATAGGTCTCACTAGTCAATCCTTCAACTGATTGGATCACTGCTTTCAAATCATTGGGGTTCGTGATCTTTAAAATGATATTCGTGTTACATTGTGAGATAACATTTTTGTCAACTTTCGCAGGTCGCTGACTTACGATACACAGGCCCATCCCAAATTTCCTACCCTCTGAAGCAACCGTTCGAAGAATCGATGAAGAAACTGCATGACCAATACCATGCTCCGGACAATAATTATGTGCTTCTTCAACAATTAAGAGGAACGGCGGGATTTTTCCCATTTTTCTTTTTTCAAAGAGCTCTTTGGTCAGCCGGGCGACAACCACATCCTGAACATCAGGAGGAACTCCTTTCATGTTCAACAAACAGCATTTTCCTTTTTTTACAATCTCTTCCATTGGCGTTGCATGATCAGAAAAAATACCGATGGTTTCTAAGGATTCCAAGGATGCAATCACATTCCACTTCGCATTACTTTTACTCGTATTTACCGTATCAATGATATCGCGTAAGTTATAGGTTTGTTTGTATTCTTTTACTTCTTTTACTGCTTGGTACAAGACACCAACTTGCGGACCAGATAGCTTTGCGGAGAGAAGATCAATGATCTCCCTGGCCTCAAGGTTCATACCGTTTAATGTAAGATGAATAACGTCTTTTCCGCGTCCATCCACTGGTGAGTATTCCTGGATTTGGCTTGAGTAATCTTTTGGATGAACATTAAACCGAGACATATTTTTTTGTTCTTTCTTATCCTTATTTGGACAGGAAAGCGACGCGTATTCACCGTGTGTATCAATAATGACGAGCGGGATTTTTTTCTTTAACATTTCTTCAACGAGAACACCGCATGCGTAGCTTTTTCCTCCGCCGGTTTTTGCAAGAATACAGATATGTTTCTGCACGAGAGTATCGATGTTTAAAAACACTGGCAGTGTATGACCTTTCAGTAAACCAATATATGCGCCGCTGTCTTTATCGGCTTGTACTCCTAGAATATGGCGGATAAAATCTTCTTCAGCTGCGATGATGCTGCTGCCGACTTCAAACGGTGTGCGCGGAACCTGCAATGTTCCTTTGTTATCTCGAAGACCAATGACGCTTGCTTGACCGAAAAGTTCACTATGAATATTGGGAAGTTGACCTGTGGTTTTCACGGTTTTGAGTTCTTCTGCTTTAAAATCAGAATGGCATTTAATGTCCATGACCTGCGCGAGAACATAACCATCTTTATGCGGCGCAGTCACATAATCAAATTTCTTCAGGTTTTTATCGTCAACTGTGAAGTTGAACTCTGTTGAACCTACGTCACCGTAGATAAAACCGACACTGTGTCCATTGTTTTTGTTTTGCATCCGAACCCCTATAGCCCGAAATCCCTGCTGTGGTTATTAAGGTTTTTGCATGGTTTCCGCGATTTTGTTTGGTAAACCTGCGATTGTGAC
>CAIYYQ010000132.1 GCA_903930505.1 Methanobacteriota archaeon | reverse complement strand
TGGGAGGTCACAAATTGGTGGTTTGATATGGATCAGTTACATAATGGGAATAAACTCCCATTTGTGTATATTCTTGCATGTTTAACCGGTCAATTTCAATTTTCAGGCTCGTGTATGGGGGAGCGACTGGTGAACACTCCTGAGAAGGGTGCAGTTGCGTTCTGGGGGGCATCGATAGTGACCTGTGTGGGATGTGATTTTTTTGGAGGATATCTTTTCGATTCGCTCTTTATCAATTGTTCCTATATTGTTGGTGATATCATCACTGATGGTATCCTTCGTATAACGCTGTATACAACAAGTGCTTATCCAGAGTTTAATCTCTTTGGTGACCCTGCGTTGGATCTATCTGGCTCAAAAGGACGCTTGGATCAAGATAAACCGGATCTCACCCTTCTTTCTCCAGAGATCAGTATTGATCCACAACAACCTGCACTCGGAGAAGAAACAATAATCACTGCAACGATCCACAATATCGGCGGAGCCCCCGCGAATAATATTCCAATTCGCTATCTTCTGATTAATTCTCAAAACAGCAACCCACAAACCCTAGGCACGATAACGATTCCTGAAGAAGTCCCCCCAGGTGGCGAGGTAACAGTTGAATACTCGTGGACCCCCCAAATAACCGGGAAAAACACTATTTTTATCCAGGTCGACCCTGAAAACACTCTCCTGGAATCTTGCGATTGGAACAACCAAGGAGGAACCACCTGCACAGTGGTCTGTCGGACTGCATTTGTTGATGATGATTATACATCCTCCACTCCTGGTTGGGGTATCGATCATTTCTCGAAAATCAGTATGGCGATAAACGCGGTCGCCGATCAGGGAGTTATTCATGTTTTCGATGGAGTGTATAATGAGCAGACACTTGGTATTGGGAAATCGATCGCACTCATTGGGCAGGATGCTGCCGCTACTATCATCCATTGGAGCAGCGGCAGGCATTGGTCTGACCCTGCGATGATCCATGTCGGCGCACAAGGAGTATCCATTAGCGGGTTCACCTTTGAAGGAGGCATAGAAGGAATCAGTATCTCTTCAGATGATGTAGTAATCTCTGGAAATATTTTCCGGGATCTCACTACTGGCATCGGCATCAGACTCTCCACTGCAGAACGGGCAACCATCATCAATAATTGGTTTGATTCCAGTGGCATCCTCCTAGAAAAAAATCCAAATGAGATGATTTCAACTCCGACGATCGACGAGTGGAACTCGCATGTAATCGAAGGCAATATGATGCAAGGAAAACCTATTTATTACATGAAAAATATCGATGGAACAAACCTAGAGATCCCCCCTGATGCTGCCCAGATCATCCTTGCGAACTGCACCCATTTCACTATTCATGATCGATCATTCTCGGGAATTGTTGGCGGTATTCAACTCGGGTATTCCTCATATAATACAATCATCAATAATACTTTCTTCACCATGAAAAGTGATTCGCTTGTCCTCGAAGGAACCACAAGTACCCAGATAATTAATAATACATTTCATGACAACACAGGGAACGCCATCCATCTCGCATCCTGTTCGCAGAATACCATTTCTCAGAATGATATCAGGAATAATAGCGGAAGCGACATCCTGTTCTCTACCTCGTTATCGAATCAAATCTCTGGAAACACAATTCAGGACAGTACGGGAACTGGTATCGCTCTCAATGAATATTCAGAATACAACACCATTATCAATAATATAATCACTACCTGCGCAGGCTCAGGGGTCGTCCTTGCCAATTCATTATATAATCTCATCTCTCAAAATACCTTAGAGAACGTCGACAATGGGATCACTCTCCGATATTCCTCAGACTCCACGATAACCAATAATACAATTATGAACACCGGTGGCAGTGGTTTCATCCTTGACTTTTCAATGTTCAATCTCATCTCCCAAAATACAGTCCAAGACATTGGCACTGGTTTCATGATAAGCTATTCATCAGAAAATACATTCAATGGAAATAGGGTCACTAGTTGTACTGGTACAGGAATCATTTTTGGGGATTCTTCAGTAAATACTTTTACAGGAAACATCGTGAATGCGTGTTGCGGTGATGGTATCAGCCTCTCCAATTCTAATATGAATCTAATCAATAATAATATCATCAGTAGCATGATTGGAAGCGGACTCACCCTCAGTGGTTCCTCAGAAAACTCTATTGTGCATAATATCCTTTTCAATAACATTGGGTGTGGGATCATGCTTATATCTCAATCAGACGCAAATCGTATCGTCGAAAACACGATCACGCACAATATCAATGGGATCGATATCACTCTCTCCGATAACAATCGGATGTATCACAACACTTTCATTGACAACACCTGCCAGGCCTCTGATACCGGGTACTATAATCTCTGGGATAATGGATACCCATCTGGTGGGAACTACTGGGATGATTATACAGGAAGCGATGCAAACGGTGACGGCATCGGTGATACACCCTACATTATTTCGATTTCGAATGGTGTTCATCAGGATCGATATCCGTTGATGATATACCCATTTATCCTGGGTGATGTCAACAACGATGGATCTGTATCCTACGCAGATATCGACCCGTTTGTGGCAGCGCTTGGGACTACCGAGGTACAATTCCTATTGCAGCATCCAACGTGGCGTTGGCGTGCTGCAGACTGCGATCGAGATGGTCGAATAACTTTCGCAGATATCGACCCATTTGTTGCATGCTTGCAATCACCTCCTCCATCAAATCATCCGCCTACCACTCCAGATGCTTCCTTTCCCCTTAATCATGCGATAAATGTTTCTCTCACTGCTGATCTCAGTTGGATCGGCGGCGACCCCGACTCCGGTGACACTGTCACTTACGACGTCTTTTTAGGAACATTCAACCCTCCACAAAGGGTCGCAACTGGCCAAACAAGTACCATCTACAACCCACCAGGGACTCTCAATCGTAATACTTGTTATTACTGGCAAATTATCGCTTGGGATAGCCACGGCGTTCCAACAACGAGTCCGATCTGGGATTTTATTACAGAAGCACCAAATCAACCTCCAAACGTTCCGAGTAGCCCAAATCCAGCGAATGGAGCAACTAATGTTCCTATTTCTGCAGATTTTACTTGGGTTGGAGGTGACCCTGATCCCTTTGATAGTGTTACCTACGATGTCTGGATGGCGAAATCCCTACACGGTTTTCTACAGAAAGTAGGAACTGTCACCGAACCTTACTATGACCCAGGAATATTAAGTACGAATACTTATTATAGCTGGAAAATCGTCGCTAAGGACAGCCACGGAGCATCAACATCTGGTCCGGTCTGGGGTTTCAAAACAGGTAGCTCATAGGGATATAGGAATATTCCTTTTTTCATTCAAGGGATATTTCATGATCAAACAAAGGGGAGATTACAACCTAATGAACAATTTGCTTCAGACACAAAAAAACAGAGGAAAAAAGAGCACCAAACTGCTTCAGCTCACCATCCCTAGAAAGAAGACCATAAACTATTTAAGCCAGCAAATTGAATATATTTAATTACTTAAATATATAATTGATAATTTTTAAAAAATATCAGGAGAAAAAAGAATGAAACAAAAGGCAACAAATCTAGTGAAGATGATATCTCTCATACTGTGCATAATACTCACAATATCACCGGTGCTCTCTTCAGCTTCGCTCTCACTTGAAAAAGAACTTGGTAGCGATCGTATCGGACAATCGATCACCCTTACAGAAAAAACTGTGATCGAACCAGAAGGAACACCTGCTACCCCGGATGATCACAGCGTTACCCTCACCTTCCAGGTAAACCCAGATGACATCACATTCCAAGAACAAACCATCGATGGTATATCCTACCAAAAAATCTCACTCCAAGATTATCCTTTAACCACAGAGGCAGGAAAACCACAACTCCCTCAGATCACGAAACTCCTCGCGATCCCAGACCAGGGAGACCCTCAAGTGGAAATCATCTCAAGCGACTACACCACATTACCAGATTTGAACGTATGCCCGGTGCCACAGCCACAGATCTTATCATCCTCCAAGGAACAGGGTTCAACTGAGAGCAAATTCACCATTGACAATACTGTGTATTCTGCTAATCAATTGTATCCGGCGAAGCTCGCTGATCTCGGTCAGGGATCTTATCTCCGAGAGCAACGGCTCGTTCGTCTCACCATCAACCCGCTTCAATGGAACCCGGTGATGAAAGAACTCCGAGTCTACACTACTATAACCATCAGAATTGATTATCCTGAAAAGCTTGTCTGCAAGGATGTCGGACCATACAGTAACATTTGTTCTAAATTAGTAAGTAACTATGACGTTTCTTCGTATTCATCTAATTCGCTGAAAAGGGACATGATTCCTCCTGCAGGCACGGTCTCATACCCTGAAGATCTTAGCAGCCATGAGATTTCAGCTGATTACCTTATTCTTACATCAAACACATTTTACCTTCCCGCAAAACAGGATTTTCAAAATGGATCACAAAATAATTGTTTGAACAAATTCGCGTTTTGGCGTGCGAATTACAGCGGGTTCGATGTCGCTGTGGTTAGTGTGAACGACCCGTTTATTGGTGGGAATATCGACACCGCTATCAAACAGTTTGTCCATTATGTGTATGAGAATTGGCAAGCACCCCATATGAGTGATAATCATCTCGGATACCTGCTCCTTGTTGGTGATACTCCTTTTATAACAGCGCATTTCATTGCCAGTGGGGATATATTTTCCGGTGTATCTGATCGATGGTATGGATGTATCGGTGACGATGATTACTCAACCCCTGATGTTTCTGTTGGTCGATTCCCGGTCAATACACAGGATGAACTCAATGCGATCGCTGAGAAAACCATCGCCTACGAGCGCGATTATACATATACGGGTGACGAAGAAACCAAGTGGCATTCTTCTGCCCTCCTTGCATTTGGAAGTGTCGGCGGAATGTGGTATCAGCAAGTCACAGATCAACTTATGAAAAGCGGATGGAATACCTCAGTAGTAGGATTGGTAAACGGAGAAGGCAATCCTGAAGG
>CAIYYQ010000131.1 GCA_903930505.1 Methanobacteriota archaeon | reverse complement strand
AGTGGTGAAGTTGCGGTTCACATGGTTCGCAACTTTTGGATTAATTCTTTTCTTTGCGCTTCCCATCCTGCTAAGAAAAGAGGTTTCAGCCCCTAATTATCTATTTCGGGATGAAGCCTCTCCTCAGGAAAACTTTAAGTAAGTTCTATGAATGTCGCAACTGAAAAAAAGAAGATGATATCTGATGGCACAAAACAACAAAGAAAACACTGATTTTCGTTTTCCACTGAATAATTCATTAAAGATATTCTTCAGAGACGCAGTGAAAGTAAGTATCCGACACCCATCTCAAGCATTGTTCTTTTTGAAAACACTTCGATGGCAACAAAAAGCATCCAAGACCCGAGAAAAATACGAACAGCAAAACATACATGTACCACCGATTATTCTTTTTAGCATCACCCACAAGTGTAATCTTCACTGCAAAGGATGCTATGAAAAAACAATCCGCCCAACAGTAAAAAAAGAACTCACTGATCAACAACTAGAAAATATCATCGAACAAGTCCATGACCTGGGAATCTCCTTTATCGTAGTCGCTGGCGGAGAACCATTCATGAGAACACAATTTTTTCAAATGACTAAAAAGTATCCCGACATTATTTTTCTTATATTCACGAATGGTCTACTTATCAATGATGAGACTCTACAGACAATAAAGGTACAAAAAAATATTGTCCTCCTTCTCAGCCTCGAAGGCTGTGAAGAAGAAACAGATGATCGAAGAGGAAAAGGGGTGTACGATCGACTACAAAAAACGATGACACAACTTCATAAAAACAGCTTCTTTTTTGGCACATTGCTCACACTCACAAGCAAAAATTTTGAGACAATTACCAGCGAATCATTTATCCAAAGTCTTGTGAATCTCGGATGTAAGTTCTTCTTGTTTGTAGAATACAACCCTATAAAACCAGGGACAGAGAGTTGGATGGTCACCCAAGAGCAAAGAGAAAAAACAATGGATATTATGAGATCATTCCGACAGAAATGGCGAGCTTTGTTCATCGCAGTACCCGGTGACGAAGAAGAAATCGGGGGATGTCTGTCCGCAGGACGAGGATTTATCCATATCAGTGCTGAAGGCGATGTGGAACCATGTCCCTTTGCACCATATTCTGATATGAATCTCAATAAGGTATCCTTAAAAGAAGCACTTCAGTCTGATTTTTTAAGAAAAATTCGTGAAAACCACGATCAGTTATGCGAAACAGGTGGGAGTTGTGCACTCTGGCAGAAACGCGAATGGGTTCAATCATTATTAAAAAATTCGCCAGAAAAGTAGATTCTAAACATAAACTAAGTTCAACAGGTGTAGCCAATCCTGATTAACTGATTATCTATTATCAAACGATAGATCTTACCAATTAAGAGGTCCCCAATTACGACTTTTACAATTTGGACAAACATAGGTTGTCCGATTTTTTTCTAGGGAAATTTTTACCGGGGCTAGAAATTTAGTCTCACATTTTTTGCATTGATAAAAGTTTATCATTAAAACAAAGAACAATTTGTAGTTAAAAAACCTTTTTGGAAAATACAAACAACTTCTTTTTCCTATATTTCCTACATATGAATGCTTAACAGATTCTCATCAAAGAAAAATGATTACTATTACCCCTACATTTACCATAATAAGTTAAATTTAATTAATTTGTAGGGGTAATTATTTTTTTTTACGTTCAACAGAACCATCTCCAAAAGATATCATTAGTTTTATTAAAAAAAAAACAGTAGAATCATTGTCGAGTTGAGACGATTTTTCCACTTTTTATCACAGTCTCAACAAGATTCACACCAAAATGATACGGAAGAAACGTATGATTCGGACAATCCAAAATAAGGACATCTGCCTGTTTACCTGCCTCCAAACTACCAATCGTATCATTACGTTGAATTGCACACGCAGCGTTAAACGTCGCAGCAGAAATAGCCTCAGATGGCATCATCTTCATCTTCAGACACGCAAGTTGAACAATAAACTGCATGTTTTCCGTCCAACAATTCGGATTCAAATCAGTCGCCAAAGCCACGGGTAATCCTAAATCAATCATGTTTCTCGCAGACGCATATCGACTCATCATCAGAGAAAACGGTGCCCCCGGAAGCAACACACCAATCACCTCTTTTTTTATCATTGCTTTAAGTCCTTTCTCATTTGAATTAAGAAGATGATCAGCACTTACTGCACCAACCTTTGCAGCAAGCAATGCACCACCTGTATCAGCGATTTCATCTGCATGAATCTTAGGGAGAAGATCATGTTGTTTACCTGCTTCTAAAACCAATTTTGATTGTTTTGGAGAAAAAACACCTTTTTCACAAAACACATCACAGAACCGCGCTAAATCTTTGACTTTCGGTAACATCTCATGAATTATCAGATCAATGTATTCATCTGCAGTATAATCCTTTGGTACTGCGTGTGCTCCAAGAAAAGTCGATACGATATCCATAGGATGACGCTTCGACAGCATCTTTTGGATTTTTAGGATTTTCAACTCGGTTTTCGTATCAAGACCATACCCGCTTTTCGCCTCACAAGTTGTTGTTCCATACTGAAGCATCAGATCCAAACGTTTCATACTCTCTTTAATGAGCTGTTCCTCTGATGCCTTACGTGTTTTATCAACAGTATGAAAGATACCCCCACCCTTCTTCAGAATGTCCATATAGGAGACACCAGAAAGTTTCATCTCAAGCTCAAACTCCCTAGAACCCGCAAAAACAAGATGCGTATGCGGATCAACAAAACCAGGCATCACTGTTTTTCCCGAAGCATCAATAATTTTATCAGCTTTGCAGGAAAGATTTTTCCCAACTCCAATGATTTTTCCATCGGAAATAGCAATAGATCCGTCTTTGATAATAGAAAGGTTTCTCATCTCCTGTTTTTTCCGTGGATGGTTAGGTCCCTTCAGAGTGACAAGTTCACTTGCATTTTTTATCAAGAGATCCACTGTTTTCATAGGAGTCATCACAAATAGTTAAAAGAACCATCCTGATTAAGGTTTGCGGTGAAACAATATGGGTAAACTCATAGAATGCGTCCCAAACTTCAGCGAAGGACGAAATAAAGACATAATCGACACGCTTCACAACATCCTCAAAAAACACAAAGACATCGAACTCTTAGATTTCTCCTCAGATGCAGACCACAACCGAACTGATGTTACTATTGTTGGCACACCAGAAAAAGTAAAAAATGCTGTGATGGAGCTAGCGTGTAAATGCGTAGAACTCATCGACATGAATAAACACAAAGGAGAACACCCCAGAATGGGTGCAATCGACGTCGTACCATTCATACCAATATCAAATACAACGATGGACGAATGCGTTTTACTCGCAAACGAATTTGCAGCGGAATTCTCCAAAAAAACCAATGTTCCCTGTTACCTTTACGAAGACGCAGCAAAACAAGAAAACCGACGAAATCTCGCGGATGTCAGACGCGGTGAATACGAAGGACTCAAAGAAGAAATAGGTAAAAACCCAAACAAAGTCCCAGACTACGGACCCAACAAGATCCATCCCACCGCTGGCGCAACCGCAATAGGGGCCAGATTCTATCTCATAGCATTCAACGTTAACCTTGGCACCACTGACATAAAAATAGCTGAAAAAATAGCCCAAGGAGTACGACACAGCAGCGGCGGATACCGCTACGTAAAAGCCAAAGGATTTGAAATCAAAGAACGAAACATCGTTCAGGTATCCATGAACCTTACCAACTATCAAAAAACACCAATCTACCGAGTATTCGAAACCATAAAACAAGAAGCGGACCGATACGGCGTCCCTGTTATAGGCAGTGAAATCGTAGGTTTAGTACCTCTAGAGGCACTTGCTGATTCTGCGGATTACTACCTCAGACTTGAAAAATTCACCACAAATCAAATACTAGAAAAAAAACTCTTAGAAATGAAGAAGTGAACCGAATGAATACACTAGCAGAAATGAAAATAACACAGTTTTTAGAAGAACTTGCATCATCAAGCCCTGCGCCAGGAGGCGGCAGTGTTGCTGCTCTTTCAGGAGCTCTGGGTGCAGCTTTATCTTCAATGGTGTGTAATCTTACTATCGGGAAAGAGAAATACAAGGATGTACAAGAAGAGATTATTGAACTGCGGAAACATAGTGAACAACTCAGAAAACAACTCACGGAACTGATCGACAAAGACACCGTAGCATTCACCGAGGTCATGACCGCGTTAAAAATGCCAAAAGAAACCGAAGAACAAAAAGAAAAACGAAAACACGCACTGCAGAAAGCCTACAAAATCGCAGCGTATGTCCCTCTTGAAACCGGGAGAACCTGCTCACGAATCCTCGATGTAGCAAAACTTGTCGCAGAAAAAGGAAACAAAAACTCGATTACCGATGCTGCAGT
>CAIYYQ010000130.1 GCA_903930505.1 Methanobacteriota archaeon | reverse complement strand
TGCTGAAAGATATATACGAAAGAAGAAAAGAAAAGAGATACTGGTAAACATGATTATCCTCGATACGGATGTTCTTATAGAAATTTTTGACAAAAAATCGACAAAAGGTGACATAGCCTTACAAGAGATTGAAAACGCAGGGGAAGACATCGCAATCACTTCGTTAACTCTTCATGAGATACTTTACGGAATACAAAAATATGGAAAAAAGAATACGATTAAGATTAATCAGCTCGAAACAATAGAATACAACCGTGATGACGCACATCTTTCTGCAAAACTGGAAGTAGAATGCGAAAAAAAAGGACAAAAAGTTGCAAGAATAGATACCATGATAGCAGCAATAGTAATTAATAGAAACGCAAAACTCTACACATTCAACCAAAAACATTTCCGAGGATTACCGAGACTGAATTTACTATAGAAACAACATTCTATAATGATGAATCACTATGAGTAAAATGACGCGACATAACCACTTCTTTTCATTTGAACGCGGCAGCGGTCTGGGAGAAGAGTCATTCACGAAAGAAACCAAGATGATACCATTGATTTCATAGTAGACATTACCTTAATATTATCTTGTTCGATATCATCTCTCCATGATTGACGAAACAACTCTTAATATCATACGACTTATCACGGGTGTAGTAATTCTTTCGTATGCATCCTACACCGATATCAAAACCAGAAAAGCTGCAAACATCCTCTGGGTAATCATGGGCGGAATTGGTGTAGTACTTCTTATTATACAAGCAATTACAATAGGATTCGAAAATCTGTATTATCTGCTTTTTATACCAATAATGATCGGGCTTATCTACTGTTTTTTCCAATTTAGACTCATCTTCGGCGGCGCAGACGCAAAAGCACTGATGGCTCTTTCGATCCTTGTCCCCATTTACCCAACAATCTTACAATTCCCCATCTTGACATCCGGGATGCCGTCCATTATGCCAGCCCCATGGATTATTTTTTCAAACTCAGTCATCATTTTCCTTGTCATCCCACTCTCACTCCTACTCTACAATCTGATAAAACGTGACGTTGCCTTTCCCCATAGTTTCCTCGGATACACCATGAGTGTCGCAGACGCAAAACAAACCTTTGTCTGGCCCTTAGAACGAATCGTCGACGGGAAACGAAAATTTGTGTACATGCCAAAGGATTTTGATACAGACAAAGAACTAGAAGAATTTGAAAAACTGGATATCAAAAAAATATGGGTAACACCGAAAATACCGTTTATGATCCCACTGTTTCTGGGTTTCATCATCACGTTTCTTATCGGTGATCTACTCTTCTCATTCATGAAATTATTTATCTAAAAGAACCAATCTTTGGTAAAACACATATATCTCTTCTTCTTTACCCCTGGTTTGCACATGACGAAACGAGACTATTACGATATCCTTGGTATTACAAAAGATGCGAGTAAAGACGAAATCAAAAAAACATATAGAAAACTCGCATTAAAATACCATCCTGATAAAAACCCAGAAAAAGACGCAGCAGAAAAATTCAAAGAAATATCAGAAGCCTACGCTGTATTAAACGACGATGAAAAACGAGCGATGTACGACCGATATGGACATGATGGAATTGATCAGCGATACAGCACAGAAGATATCTTCCGAGGCGCTGATTTCAACGATATCTTCCGCAACATGGGATTTGATTTTGGAGGTGGAGTCGAAGATATATTTGATCAATTCTTCGGAAGACGCAAAAGCGGATTTGATCAACGATCCCACAGAGCCCGTGGAGCAGATCTGCGCTATGACATAGAAATCAACCTTGAAGATGCATACCGCGGAGTAGAAACCGAAATCAATGTTCCCCGATCAGAAACCTGCGAAACCTGCAAAGGATCTGGGGCGAAACCAGGGACAAAACCAAAAACCTGTTCTCATTGCAGCGGTACAGGCCAACAACGTACAACCCAACGCACCGCATTTGGCATGGTCACCCAAGTATCCACCTGTCAGAAATGCAGAGGACAAGGAAAAACCATTGAAACATATTGCCCTGATTGCAGAGGCCGAGGGATCGTTCAAAAAACAAGACGTATCGAACTGAAAATACCAAGAGGAATAGATGACGAATCACAACTTCGATTATCTGGGGAAGGAGAAGCAGGGGGAAACGGGGGACCAAATGGAAATCTGTATATCGTTGTTCACATCCGACGTCATCCCAAATACCAACGAAAAGGCGTTGATCTCTACATCAGAAAAGAAATCTCGTTCCCCGATGCAGTACTTGGCGCAAAAATCAACGTAGACACCTTACAAGGAACCGAAAAACTTACTGTACCAGAAGGAACTGAAACCGGAAACATCGTAAAATTCAGTGGACAAGGTATGCCACGTCTCCAGGGAAGAGGCTATGGGGATTTATATATAGAATTCTTTGTAAAAACACCAAAAAAACTGAGCAGAACCGCACGAATACTCGTTGAGGATCTTGCCAGGGAACTAGAAAAACAAGATGAAAAAGTTTAAATAGAAGTTCTGATACATATGTATAACCGATAAAAAGGGGGAGTTAACCGTTATGGAACCATTTGACCGAGACCGACGAAAGAAAAATCCATTTGATGACTTCTTCAATAATCTTGACGATGAGGATTTTGAAAAAATATTTGACGAAGCACGCCGAATGATGGAAGAAATGTTCAAAACAGGTGTCCCATTCAAATCATTTGAAGAGGGAAAACCATTTATCCATGGATTCAAAATCAATATGGGATCCAATGGAAAACCACAAATCAGCGAATTCGGAAACAGACAAACAAAAACACCAGAAGGAGAACCAACAATATCTGAAGAAGTCGAACCACTAACCGACATAATCGAGGCAGACAACGATGTCTCTATCACTGTTGAACTCCCAGGCGTCGAAAAAGACGACATCGATCTCAACGTTACAGATAATGCTCTTGAAATCAAAGTGGATACACCACAGCGGAAATACCAAAAAACATTGGATCTTCCCTGCGACGTAAAACCAAAAACAACAAAAGCAACCTACAAAAATGGGATCCTTGATGTTGTCATCAATAGAAAAGAAAAGA
>CAIYYQ010000129.1 GCA_903930505.1 Methanobacteriota archaeon | reverse complement strand
TGTGAATTATCGAGCCGTGTACAGTAATTTGAATGTGGTTGTTGTGCAGACAAGTGATATTTATACGCAGTTTCCTGAGGCCCTTGGTCAAGATTACTCGATCAAGGATTTTATGCAATTTACGTATGATCATTGGCAGACATCCCCGCAGTATCTTCTGATTGTAGGGAATAAACAACATGTACCCTCTCATCAAACCCAATATGTTTCAGGTATTATGGATGATGAAAAATGGTACGTGTGCCTGAGTGGTGGTGATGAATGGGCTGATATGGCCATGGGCAGATTCTCTGTAGAAAATGGCAATGAACTCCAGAGTATATACAATAAGATAGTATATTATGAACAATACCAGTATTCGGACAAACCCTCTTTGAAGAAAGCAGTGGTTGCTCAAGGAGGTTGTGTAAGCGGGGAGCCAGTGTATAATACAGTGTTCAATGCAGGGTTTAACACCACGTACATCAATAAGTTTTATGAGGGTACTAATCAAGATATTATCACTGCTATCAACAAAGGACAGGATATCGTATCCTATACTGGACACGGAGGATCTTATAGTTGGGAAATCTTTTCCACTTCAGACCTTCCCCACCTTACAAATACGATCTTCCCGATCGTATTGACAACCGCTTGTTCAACAGCGGATTTGGACTATGAATCTCTTGGTGAACAGTTTGTCAATATAGAAAATAAGGGAGCTGTCGCCTATTATGGAGCAACGTATCTTTCATCACTTTCTCCGGCTCATAAAATTCTAGCAGAAATGTTTGATAATGGTGAATTTCACCTTGGGAAGGCTGTCATGTATGGTGAGTTCATGTGGCATCCTGAATACATTTGGCTTGAAAAGACATATATTTTATTAGGTGATCCTGCCCTTCAATCTTTTGGGTACCCAGAAAACAATAACAATCTACCGGATCTGACTGTTTCTTCTTCCGGCGTAAACTATGACTACTCCACTCAACGACTGACTATAACTGTTTCAAATAAAGGAGCAGTAGATGCTTCTAATGTGTTAGTAAACGTCGTTATCATTGATGAGAATTCAGGAAAAAACATTCTTCTTGGGAGCCATGTTTTCGATGTTGTGCCTGCCGGAGGAGAAACGCAGTCAGTAACAGTATCAAACATCGTTCCACCGATTACGGGTGATTATTCTGTGGTTGCCATTGTTGATCCTGATAACGCGATTCAAGAATCATTTAAGATGAATAACTATAATGGAAGAAGAATGACAGTGTCACCAACGTTTGTTGATGTTACATCTCAGTCAGGTTTACAAAATATACCTACTGCGCAGCGGGTGATCGTTCATGCAGATATTAATAATGATGGATATCAAGATATATATATTACTGGGGTTAATGCATATAGTTATTTATATCTCAATAATCATGACGGGATTTTTACCGATATAACATCACAAGCAGGTGTACGATGCTGGAACAGTGATGGGGCTGTTTTTGGTGATGTCGATAACGATGGCAACCCTGATCTCTATGTTTGTATTCCCAGTGGCAACGGAGACCATTTGTTCCATGGCAGAGGCGATGGAACATTTGAAGAAAGAACGCAGGTATCCGGTCTCTCTGGACATGCAAGCGATGAAGCAATATTTGGTGATGTCAACAATGACGGCTATCTTGATTTGCTGATTATAACCCATAAGCCACCCCATGTCGTGTTATTCATCAATGATGGCGATGGAACATTTACCGATGAAACAAGCATTCGTGGTCTTAACAATCTTAATTCCGGGGAATATGTGAACTGCCCCAAATTTACTGACATCGATAACGATGGCGACGTAGATCTCTTGATTGAACATTATTATAATAATGATTTTGATTTTTCATCAATTGATTATTATCGCAATGACGGATCTGGTCATTTTATCCTTGAGACACTCAGTGATAAGGGTAGCAGCCGTAACCCATATCTATTTTTCCAGAAATTCGATATTTCTGATATTAATAATGACGGTAATCTCGATGTTATCTTCGATGAAGCTGCTTCCCGTGTTCTATTCTTAATACAAAATGATAACCACAGCTTTACAACAAATAAAGATTCGATTTTTAGTCGACTTGAAATGCAAGGACACGAACCGCTTTTTTTAGCTGAGATTGATAATGTTGCTGGCGATGATCTCCTATCGGAGAGAGGTTTTCCTGATAGGCCTCCAACGTGGATTCTGTTGCGGAATTCAGGAAAAACCATATTTAAGAATTATGAGTATTATATGGGTAAAAAATCGAGCTCTGGATACTCTGCACCCAATGTTTTCGATTTGGATAATGATGGAGACAATGACATAATTTTAGGAGAAACTCTATATAATTATGTCCCAATCGTTGTATTGCAGAATCAAGTTAATAATCAAAACTGGTTAGATGTCAAACCCATAGGCGTCATCAGCAATCATGATGCGATCGGTGCAAAGGTATATGTCTTCTCAAATCAAGGGGAACTTGTAGGATTTCAAGAAGTATCGTCGCAACGTTCCGTACCAATTCATTTTGGTGTTGACTCACCGAAAACATATGTAGTTCTCATTTATTGGCCTGCTAGTGATAAATGGGATGTTGTCGATGGTGTTGCTCCTGGACAACTTATAACCTGTGTTGAGGGAAGCACGTCACCCACAAGGGTTTTTGCTGATGCACATGGTCCATATGCTGAATTGGTCGGTAAAGAGATACATTTTACCGGTTCAGTGTTTGGAGGCGTTAAACCGTATAATTGGAGTTGGGATTTCGGCGATGGGAATACGTTAAATGGGTCGAATCCATCTCATCGTTATGTGCAATCTGGCACCTATGCAATTACTCTTACAATAACCGATAGTCAAGGGAAAAACGACAGTGACACTGCCACCGCGACCATCATAGAAACAGAACCGTTGCAGGTTTATACCAACGGGCCATGCACTGGTATCGGTGGTAATCCAATATTATTTATTGGCTCAGCAATTGGCGGCGTACCACCATACAATTGGTCTTGGGATTTCGGCGATGGAAACACATCAAATGAACAAAATCCTGTTCACTACTACAATGCATCTGGTGAATATACCGTGATCTTGACGGTAATTGATAGTATTGGAATTATAGGGCAGAGTACTGTACATGTAACGATAGCTGAACCTCTGATTGTTACCGCCAATGGACCAAATACAGGAATTAGTGGTGTACTGATCCAGTTTACGGGTTCAGCAATTGGTGGAGTCCCACCCTATATCTGGTGTTGGGATTTCGGCGAAGGAACATATTCATTTGAACAAAATGCACAACATACCTACAATCTCCTTAAAACCTATACTGTTCTTTTAACAGTGGTTGATGATCATAATAATTGGGCAAGCGATACCGTAACAGTCACCATCGAATTACCCTCACCATTAATTACTACATATGGCCCATATTCAGGGATTGCCAACGAGTCAAATCAATTTGATGCCTATATACAGGGTGGAATACGACCGTATACGTGCGATTGGGATTTCGGCGATGGGAATACATCGACACTCTCAAATCAATATTCTTTTTCCTCCCTAAATCATACGTATAGCGCGGTAGGCATCTATACTATTACCTTAACCGCGACCGATGCCCATGGAGCATCTGCAACCAATACCACCACAGCGACAATAACCACCGAACCGACATCATTAATAATTACTGCCAATGGACCATATATTGGATCAGCAGGTTTTCCAATCCAGTTCACAGGATCAGCAACCGGCGGAGTTTCACCATATAATTATTTTTGGAACTTCGGCGATGGACATGTCTCATGGCAACCTAAACCGACTCATACCTACACAACGGCAGGGGTTTACCCTGTTACCCTGAAGGTAACCGACATACATGGAACATCTACAACTGATACCACTTCAGCAACAATCACCACAGACCTACCACCACCATTATTAGTTACTGCCAATGGACCATATATTGGATTAGCAGGTTTTCCGATCCAGTTCACAGGATCAGCAATCGGTGGAGTTAAACCGTATACTTGGAGTTGGGATTTCGGTGATG
>CAIYYQ010000128.1 GCA_903930505.1 Methanobacteriota archaeon | reverse complement strand
CCCCAGCGAACAACTCCACAAACCAAAACATCGACCTCAGTCTCAGTTGGACCAGCGGTGACCCCAACGATGACCCCGTGACCTACGATGTTTCGTTCGGGACGACACCAAACCCACCGATGGTCGTCGTGAACCTCACCCAAGCCGTCTACGACCCGGGGACGCTCGACTGCAACACGACCTATTACTGGAAGATTCGTGCGACCGACGTGTACGGCGCAACCACGCAAGGACCGCTATGGTCGTTTACTACAAGAAAGACACAACCGACCCTGGAGATTGGGTACATCACCGGCAAGATAGGCGTCCATGCAGTGCTCAAGAACACAGGGCTCGCCAACGCCAGCGGCATCACCTGGAGAATCACCGTCACAGGCGGTATGCTTCGGCTCATCCATACGAACGTCACCGACACAATCACAAGCCTCGGAGCGGAAAAGCAGACATCGATTGCCTCAGGCATGTTCTTCGGATTAGGACCAATCACCATCATGGTATCCGCGTCATGCACCGAGATCCCAGCGCCCGTTGTAAAGACCGCTACCGGGCAGATCCTCCTCTTCTGGGTGACGATTAAAAGTTGAGCTATGTCCGGGGTTTCACCTTTGAAGAGGAAGGACGGAGAACGCACTTTTAGTATGGAGTAATGTGAAAAACCAATTATATAGAAAATTTTATATATAGCAACAACTTTTTAGAAAAAAATAAGGGAAGATTATGAAAAAAATATTTAGGACCATTTCAATATGTGTGATGCTCGTAGTATTAGCCGCTACTCCTGCTTTTGCATTCCTAGAGACAAGCAATCATACTTCGGCTCTATCAAATACTAGTGAATTTGTTTCTGGAGAGCTCATTGTTAAGTTTAAAAACGGGGTTGACAGTACGGAAATCTCTGCTATATATGCAAGATATGGGTTGTCTGTTCTTTCTTCAAATACATATGCAGGTTTTCAAAGGTTGAAGATTCCCCAGGAAATATCTGTTTTGAAGCTAGTTGATATTATAAATAAGAATCCAAATGTTGACTATGCGGAGCCGAATTTTATTGCGTATGCAGATATGAGTCCTAACGATCCCTCCTATAGTTATCAATGGAATATGCATGATCTAAATGAAGGAGGAATTAACATGGCACCAGCATGGGACATTTCAACTGGTTCAGGAACCGTTGTAGCAATTGTGGACACAGGAGTTCGTGTGGGGTCTGATTTATCTGGTACCTCTTTTGTTCCTGGATACGATTTTGTAAATAATGATAATGATCCAGTCGATGATAATGGTCATGGAACCCATGTCGCAGGAACTATCGCACAGAGCACGAACAATAATGAGGGAGTTGCCGGAGTAGCGTTTGGTGCAAGTATAATGCCGGTAAAAGTATTAAATCGCCAAGGATCCGGAACGTACGCAGCGATCGCGAATGGTATTTATTTTGCGGTTGATCATGGAGCAAATATTATCAGTATGAGCCTTGGAGGCAGTCAAAATTCCCAGACGTTGAAGAATGCAGTCGCCTACGCCTATAACCATGGAGTCACTTGTGTCGCTGCAGCTGGTAACAATGGACAAAACGGAATCTCATACCCCGCAGCATACGATGCGTATGTGATCGCTGTTGGAGCAACGCAGTATGATAAAACACGAGCACCGTATTCGAACTATGGTTCCAGTCTTGATGTCATGGCTCCTGGTGGAAATACAAATCTAGATCAAAATGGTGATGGGTATGGAGACGGTGTGCTGCAGCAAACATTTACCATGCAAGGATCAACTGTTGTCTGGGGCTATTATTT
>CAIYYQ010000127.1 GCA_903930505.1 Methanobacteriota archaeon | reverse complement strand
TTTTTCCCGTACCTGTTGCAAGAGTAAGTAGTAGCCTGTTTTTATTTTCTGCAATTGCATCTAAAGCTTTATTTGTCGCGATTTCTTGATAGAATCTCGGCTCGTAAAATCCACCGTTGGGAATCGCATTAAATCGTTCTTTCCAATCATTGTGAATGTGAAAGGTTTTATTCCATAATTCATCAGGTGTTGGAAAATTTTTTATTAGTCCTTCTTTTCCTGTTTCCATACAGATTTGGTATATTTCTTTGCCGTTAGTTGCAAATGTAGTTTCTAAATATAATTTTAAAGCATAATCTTTTGCCTGGGCAACCCCTTCTCCAACTTCTTGAACATTACTTTTAGCTTCTATAACAGCAAGTTTTCTTCCTTTGTAAACAAGAATATAGTCTGCAATTATTGGTTTTGCTCGGCCTGCACCTGTTTGTAGTTTTCCAATGGTGATATGATATTCTCTTAAGATTTTAGAGCCATCTACAACGCCCCAACCGCTTTCTTTTAGTTTAGGATCAATAAGCTCGGCTCTTGTTTCTGCTTCATTCATGTTTTCTTTCCGTTTATTTTTGAGTAATATTTTTGTTTTGGACTACTAGGTTTGTCTGGGATAGTTTGCATAAGTAAATTCTTTTCAAGCAAAGGTTTCAAGATTTCTAAACGAAAGTATTCTCTATCTTTTATATTTAAGAACGTCTGAATTTCATCTCTTGATTTGGGCTCAGCACAAAAAGCCAGTATCCGGTTTGTTCTTTCATCTTGCTCGGTAGCCTGCTGGGTAGCTTGCTGGGTAGCTTGCGGGGTAGCTTGCGGGGTAGCTTGCGGGGTGGGTATAATTACTCTAAATATATCTTCGTCATGTATTTCTGGCTTACTATTGGAATATATTTTTGTGTATTTAACAAGATTTCTAACTCCTGAGCCTAAATCGTCTGCATTTCCTATTTGTTTGAAAACTCCGGCTATAACTGGATTTTTTGGAAAAGGTGTGAAATTATTTGGGTTTATTATTCCATGTGTGTGTGGTTTATTACTGTTTTCTGAATAGATTCTATCTTTTTCTATAATGATTTTTGCAGGAAAAGGATTAAAATATTCTCTGTGAATTAAAATATTTGATGCGATTTCTCGTATTATTTTATCTCTAACGCTTATTCTTTGAGTTCCTTCAAGATAAAATGGATCTGATAAATGTTTTTGTCCAAATGCTATAATTCTTTCGTAACTTTCAATTAAATTAGTTCGTACATCATCTCTATCATCATATCTATCTACATTTATTTTTCTTAAAATTAAATCTGTTTTATGATGCGGAACAACTGAAAGAATTGTTTCGTCTTTTCCAAAAAGTAAAATGCAGGCAAGTGTGAATCCTTCTTTATTGGTTTGGTAGTCTTTTGAGTAGAGTTTAGCACTTTTTAATATTTCGATATTACTCATATTTTTCCAGGGATGGTTGCTGTTTTGGTTTACTGCTAATTGTCTTGCTTTGTCTATGAGATCTTTTCTTAAATCAGTTATTTTACAATAGGGATAAACAGTGTTTTCAGTATAGAATGTTTGTTTATTGGTATAAAGAGAGGTGACTAACGTATTATTATTTGTTATGTCAAAATCTCCGTCTTGGTTTCTATCAAAGATTTTAGTATTGCATTTATGAACTTGTGAACTTTCCGGGATGTAAATGTATAAGATTAATTTTTTATTTATTTCCACTTGTTCTATTGATAGATATACTGAAGGAGATATTTTTTGAGGATTGTTTATTGCAGTGACAAAATCTTTTTTGATTTGTTCTATCGCATTTTTATCAATGCCGGTGATTTTTCCGTTATCATTTACCCCTAAAAGTAATTCCCCGCCCTGCCTGTTTAAGAATGCACAAACTGTTTCATAGACATCTTTTGGTAACTGGTTTTTGCATTCTTTAAACTCAATGCGAAGTCCTTCACCTTCTTTAAGAAGTCTGGAGATTTTTTGTTTAATCATGATGATCCCTCGGTGAGTTCTCCTTTAAAGGCTTTCTGTAAAATTGATTTTTTTAATTCTTCTAAGTCCGCGAGTTTTTGATTGTAGATGGATTCGAGTTTTTGAGTATTTTTAAGCAATGATTCTAGTTTTTCAATAAGTGTTCTTTGGAAATCTATAGGCGGTATTATATGATAAAATTCACGTTGTTTAGTTATTGGAACTTGATTTCTTGTTGATTGCCGCATAACAAGTTCATACTGTCGTTTAAATTCTTTTGACCGCATATAATTAGCTAAATACTCTGGAAGAATATATTCAGGATTACATCGATAATAGGTTAAAGAAGTGCCTAAAATTATTTTTTCTTCATTCGTTTTTAAAATTGCAACTGGACCAACCGTTGCATTATGAGCAAATAATACATCGTTGTTAATTGCTACTCCTTTTCTTATTGTTCCTGCTCTTTCTGGAGTTAAATATTTAGCTAAGGAGAAATCAATAGAAGTGCCTTTTAAACAATTTGCTGAAATATAAGGTACCCCTTTGTTAGTAAACTCTTCTTTTCTTGGGTATTCTCCTCCATGATTTCCATCAAGGTGACTTGTTATCCATCCTTTTTCAAGCAAAGAAGATAGTTGTACTTTCTCCCAATCATCCCCAGAACTCGCAAAAACACTTTGTAAATAACTTTCAAAAATTTCTTTAGCATTTTTTAAATTCTTTTCAGCGTTATCTTTTGCTTTTATAATACTTTCAAAGGTTTTATCTAAAATAGCAATGATGCGTTTTTGTTCAGGAAGAGGGGGAAGAGGAATTTTGATATTTTCGATTTGGGTTTTATTAATTGAATTAAAAACAGCGCCAGTATTTCCTACCAGTTCATTTTCATGTTTTAATAAGAAATTAAATAAGAAATCTTTGTCAATCATTTTACTTGCTCTAATTGCTGCAAGACCACGACCAATACATATTTTTTGAGTTGCAAAATTAATAGGTCCAACAGGTGCTCTTACGGACATAAGAACGTCATCTTTTTGTGCTTCTTTTGTAATGTTTGTTGTCCAAGTTGTTGGTTCTCCTAAATATTTATCTGTAAATTCTTTCTTACCTTGATAAAATGGCAAACCTTCCCCCATATTATTGTAATACTTTCCTTCGGGAGATTGGCCAGCAATAACCTCGCAAACATCTCCCAATCTCTTAACTTCCCAAGCCATCTTTACAATAACTCCTTTATTGATTTGAGAATATCTGCGCCTTCTTTATCAAGTATTGCGATTTCACCCATGATTTCTTGTGGTTCTCGAAGTGCTGCTTCTTCTTTTTTGTTTGGATTTTTTACAGACAAATCAAAAGTATCTATGTTTATATCCTTAATATTTACAATCCATGAATTTGCTGAATCTGCTTTTGTTTTTTGGAATGTAACAAATTCAGCTAAATCATTTTCATTTAATGGATTAGTTTTACCTAAGTTTCTATCCAAATTAAGTTGATAATACCATATTTTTCGTGTCGGAACACCTTTTTCAAAAAACAACACAACTGTTTTTACACCTGCTCCAAGAAATGTGCCGCCGGGTAAATCTAAAACAGTATGCAAATTACAATTCTCTAGTAAATGTTTTCGAAGTGAAACTGATGCATTATCAGTGTTTGATAAAAAGGTGTTTTTAATAACAATACCTGCTCTGCCTTGTGCTTTTAATATTTTAATGAAATGTTGCAAAAATAAAAAAGCAGTTTCTCCTGTTTTAATTGGAAAGTTTTGTTGAACTTCTGCTCTTTCTTTTCCACCAAAAGGAGGATTTGTTAAAACAATATCATATCGATTCTTCTCTTGAATATCAGATATATTTTCTGCAAGGGTATTCGTATGAATTATGTTTGGTGATCCAATACCATGAAAAATCATGTTCATAATCCCAATAATATATGCAAGCGATTTCTTCTCTTTACCATAAAAAGTGTTTTTCTGAAGAATATCCATATCTTTAGTGGTAAGATTTTTACTGTTTTTCAGATATTCAAAAGATTCACACAAGAAACCTGCTGAGCCAACCGCACCATCATAAATCTTATTCCCAATAGTTGGTGCTACAACCTTTACCATTGTTTTAATGAGTGGACGTGGAGTATAATATTCTCCGCCATTTCTCCCAGCATTACCCATATTCTGGATTTTCGCTTCATACAAGTGAGACATTTCATGTTTTTCAGCGTTAGAACCAAAACGTAACCCATCAATTAAATTAATTACTTCACGTAAAGTATAACCACTTTGAATCTTATTCTTTAGTTCACTGAAAATCTCCCCAATCTTATATTGAATTGTATCTGCGTTTTCTGCATTTATTTTAAACTTTTTAAAATAAGGAAACAATTTCTGATTAACAAAATCTGTTAAATCATCTCCAGTAAGTGCTTTATGATAATCTAACTTGCCATCTTTACCTTTAGGTACTGCCCAT
>CAIYYQ010000126.1 GCA_903930505.1 Methanobacteriota archaeon | reverse complement strand
TTTTAATAGCATCCACACCAGCCTGATAGATAGGCACAGTTCCAAATGGAATCTTGACGGTTTTCAATAGCGCTAATCGAATCGTATCTAAATCTCCGTCAGTGGATAAATCCATGAGCGCATGAACACCAGCATCAACCGCTACTTTTGCTTTTTCAATCTCTTCATTTAGATTGCAGTGTTCCTGCGAGGTTCCGATGTTTGCATTCACCTTTACCCGCAGTCCTTTTCCGATACCTAAAGCATGAGGAGAATGAATCACGTTATACGGAATAACAATTTTCCCAGAAGCAACACGCCTGCAGATAACATCAACATCGATTTTTTCGCTCTTTGCAACTTCTTTCATCTGCTTTGTGAGAACACCTCGTTTTGCTTCAGATAACTGCGTCATAGTAAAAACACCTTCATTTTGATAGGTTTAAATGCTAATGTCATATTAACTTTTGGAGATAAATTTATAATAAGTATGTATTTACGCGGAGAGGGATAGGGTGATATTATGATTAGTGCCTACATATTAATCACGATGAAACCAGGCAACGTCGACAAAGCAATCAAAGAAATGCGAAAAATAGAAAATGTTGCAAAAATATCTGTTGTTGCCGGAGAATACGATATCGTGGTACGTGCCCAGGTAAAAAACCTTGAAGATCTCCTCTCAGTTACCGATAAACTTCAGATGATCGAAGGTGTAAATAGAACAACCACTCAGATCATCGAAAAAGAAATCGCGCTATGAGACCATGATCATACGAAAAAAATATTTATTTTATGCTTTAGCTCTCACATCATCTCTTATAGCTGCTCTTGTCACCACAATTGATACCTATATCGGCAACACATTTTTCCATGGTTCAGATCCTGTGCAAAGCGCGGTTGCATTTAGCTTCTCAATTTTTTTCATCGGAATCCTTGCCACTTTCACCATTTCACTTATTCTTTCTCTACAACATAAAGGCAAAAGCATTGGATCGATAATCCTTGACCCTTCATTTAAACGACTTCGCCTCATCAAAAAAAACGAACTACGGCATCATCTCATGGCAGGACTGATGAATGCAATCAATACGATTGGATACTGTGCATTAATTTCTCTTGTCTATGATCCTTCGGTCTTAGTATCATTTTCCCAGATTGTTATCTTATATCTACTGATGATGGAATCGATAACTGAGAAAAACATTCCGACCCTTCCAGAAATACAATCCTCAATTATCGTCACATTCGGTGCTATTCTTGCATCGATTAGTTTACAAGGTGAAATAAACATTCCATCGCTTTTAATTGTGTTTATCGTCATCAACCCCACATGGGCATTCTTTTCGATTTTCCAAAGGAAATTGAAGATGCTACGGATCAATGGACAGATCAACGATGCGATAAACATCCGGTTCTGGAACGTTGTGTTTTCCTGTGGTTTCACGACGCTTATCATTATCATCTGGGATGTTATGACTGGGTCTCGATATCTTCTCGCAGGGTTAATAGCTTCAATTAATTTTTTCCCTTGGATTTTTATGACCATGAGCACGACGTTCTTTTCCTATGTTTTGTACATCCGGTCCCTTGGTCTTGGGAATGCCAGCGTCAACAACGCGATCCGCGCATCAACCATTATTTTCGCGTTACCGTTTTCAATTCTTCTAGCCGTATATGGGCTTACTTCGTTTTCCACCGACCCAGTTATGTTAATCATTAAAATAATTGGTATGGTCCTTATTATAATGGGTATTGTCACATTTGCTCTCACCCAAGTAAAAGCATATATCTTTATCACCCTGAAACCAGGACATGCTCGTAAAGAACTGATGGATAAATTATGGGCCATTCCTGGAGTAAGCCATGTGACTGCAACTGCGGGAAAATATGATTTTATCGTGAAGGTATCGACTCGTACACTTGTGAAAGGGTATGAACGTATTATCAGACGGATCGACGAGATTGATGAGGTTCAATCGTATAAGTGGAATTCTGTGTTAAAAGACTGGGAAAACATCTAAAGAAAAACTATTTCATTAGTTCATCTATTCTTTATCTGGAGATTGTATTATGATTGATAAACGACTGGAAAAACTCGCGTATATCCTTGTTCATCATTCCCTTCGGATTAAAAAAAATGATCTCTTCGTGATTGCTGGTAGTCCACTTGCAGCACCACTGATCAAAGAAGTGTACAAACAAGCGGTTGAAGCAGGAGCATATCCTTACGTGAAAGTCGGAGTTGACGGCCTTGCAGAAATCTTCTACACCTACGCCTCGGATCATCAGCTAACATATATGTCACCAGTTGCGAAATTTGAGATAGAAACAATTAATGCGAGACTTGCCATCATCAGCCCAGAAAACACCAAAAGTATGACTAATATTGATTCCAAAAAACAGGCGAAAAGTAGTGTGGCACAACAAGAAATCAACCAGATTTTTCTTGACCGAGCCGCAAAAAAAGAACTGCGATGGTGTGTAACACAGTACCCGACGAACGCCTCCGCCCAGGATGCAGAGATGTCACTTGAGGATTATGAGAAATTTATTTTCAACGCATCTCACGTTGACGCAAAAGACCCGTTACAATACTGGAATTCAGTGTATAAAAAACAAGAACACGTTCGAAAACTTCTTGACTCAAAGGAAAAAATACGTGTCGTTGCCGAAGATACTGATCTCACAGTTTCTGTTGCAAAACGAAAATGGATTAACTGCTTTGGGCAGGAAAATTTTCCTGACGGTGAAGTATTTACAGGCCCTGTTGAAAACTCAGCACAAGGTCATATTTCATATTCGTTTCCAGTTTCTCATGGCGGGCGTGAAGTCGAAGATATCCAATTTTGGTTTGAAAAAGGAAAAGTCACAAAAGCCAAAGCATCAAAAGGAGAAAAATTCCTCAACTCCATGCTTGACATGGACCCGGGTTCACGGAGAATCGGGGAGTTCGCCTTTGGTTTGAACGAAGGAATCAAACGGTATACGAAGAATACGTTGTTTGATGAAAAAATCGATGGGACGATCCACATCGCAGTTGGCAGTGGATACCCAGAGACCGGGAGTAAAAACAAATCAGGTCTTCACTGGGATATGATGTGCGATCTCAGAAAAAACGGAGAAGTATATGCTGATGATGAATTGATTTATAAAAAAGGAAAATTTCTCGTTTAAAAGAAAGAAAAGATGAGGTCATCCTTTTTTTTTGTGGATAAGACCAAGAGACGTTAACTCATCAGAAAGCTTTTTTACTGCAAGTGACACATCATCAATCTTTCGTGCACCGGTGCAGACGATTTTTCCTGAACCAAACAAAAGCATAGCTACTTTTGGTTCTTTTATCCTATAAACAAGCCCGGGAAACTGCTCAGGTTCATATTCAACGTTCTCAAGACCAAGCGCCATCGCAACCTCGTTAAGATTCAATTCACC
>CAIYYQ010000125.1 GCA_903930505.1 Methanobacteriota archaeon | reverse complement strand
GCAACCACCAATAATTTTTTAGTTTCCGGTGGAGCCGCGTCAATTGCGACCTTAAATTTCATTCCAGATTTCCAACCGAGGGAGGATAATTTAATATTCAACAATCAAAGAAGATATAATGTCGAGAAATTGAATGAATCCGTAAATGGAATAATATTCACTAAATCCAGTGATTTGGAAGAGATAGCATCTACCTTTTTTGACGATAAATATTTGCTCGCTCCATTTGATTATGTAGACCATTCTGCACCAGATGTAATGTGGTCGAAAAATAGAGTAAATAATTTTGGGAATCAGAAAGTTCATAGATTGTTTAATATGGAAGAATGGGATTGGGACTATGGGAAAGGATTAGTATATACTTGGTCGCCTGGATCCATAAAGGTGAATGCACCTGTAAATGATCAAGATTTAGCAGCACATTATATGTTTGAGACAGACATTAGCGATTTTTCAAGTATATCTTCCAATCTAAGCCTAACACAATCTTATGAATCGGCAATAGGCCGAGGTAGCCTTATGGGAATAATCCCTCAAGGAGAATCACAACAGGATCAAATTGCCTCAACTGGATTGACCCCGATACGTAATGGAAGCAGATTTTATCGACTCTCGTTTTATCTCGAGACTGAAAATGCAAATATTCTTCAAGTTCAATTACAATTCTTTGATGAAGCAAAAAAATACATAGATAAAAACGTTGTTCTAACTGTAAGCGGCAACTCTTCATTCAAACAATTTGAACAGGATATCCATATCCCATCTAACGCAATGTTTTATAATATCCAAATTCTCGCAGACCAAAATCCAAACGCTGAGAGTTATTGGTGGATCGATGATATCAGAATTTATGATTTAAGAAACTATCTTGTACCAAACACATTAGACATGTCTTTCAATATAGATAAAACTGATAATTATGATTTATTCATGAGATATTTGAAAAGCGAAAGTGGAGGAAGAATTAATATTTATTTGGATGAAAAATTAACAGAATCACTCAATACAATGGATAAACCAAATGCTTTTTGTTGGGAAAAAATTTTATCAGTTGAGTTAAAACAAGGAACTCATACGATAACAATTGAAAACGTCGACGGTTTCAATGCTATAAATCTTATGGCAATTGTACCAGAATATAAAACCAAAGAATATTTTCAAATGGCGGATAATTTTTTGAAAAATAAAGAATTAATTTATTGTTTCGAACCAGAATCTGATTTCGATTTTGAGAATGCCGAAGTTTCCACTTTCTATGGAAACACTGCAAGTTCAGGAAAGGTTCTCAATGTAAGCGATAGTGGGAGAACTTGGCTTCCTGTTAAAATTGTACAAGCCGGGAACTATTCTTTGCTCATACGATATGGAGGAGGAAACCCTAATTACACGATGAATCTTACCTTGGGGGACAAAACCTATTGCTTAGGGTATACAAACGAGAGTAATTTCACCTGGTTTAATATCACCGATGTCCCATTAACGACAGAGACATACGATCTTAATTTTACTGTTCTTCCTGTGAATATCATTTCCCATCTTTCTTTCGATGAAGGATGGAATTCCACTGCTAATGCGCCTGAGCCATGGTCAACCCCGCAATCTTCATTTTCTGCGTCATTAGATTCCTTGAATAAAATTGATGGGCAATATAGTCTTCATCTCACAACCGATTCTACGGGACCTAATAAGTGGAGTCGCATGACCAGCCAGGATATATCAGTCGAACCAAACAACTATTATTCAGCAAGTATCGATATCAAAACAGAAAATGTTAATTATACAAATGTGGAAATAACCGGATATAATGTATCTTCAGGGGTATGGGAGCACATCGAATATGTCGCAGGGGGTTTGATCGGTACGAACGACTGGATGGCATATACACACTCTTTTTTCGTATCACAAAATATATCCAAAATTAGATTAATCCTAAATGCAGGTTGGGTATTTGATTCTGCTGCGGGAGCTGCTGGTACTTGGTTCGACAACTGTAAAGTGTTTCTTGGTTCAGAAGAAAAAGGCAATTATACACTTGATCTCGTTGTGCTCTATTCAGATGAGAAGAATCAAACACTCCAGGACATATTCAAACCATATCAAAAGGCGACTATCACTGATTATCACAAAATTGATGAGACCAAATATGAGATCAATATCTCCTCGACAGAACCATGTATCCTTGGTTTTGCCGAATCATTCGATGATTTCTGGGTTGCCCATATTGATGGCGTTGGAGATATAGAAAGCATTCCCATATACGGTATGCTCAATGGGTTCATTATCAATAAAACAGGTAACTTCACGGTGATCCTCGAGTTTAAGCCACAACAGTGGTTCAACATCGGAGCAGGAATATCAGGAGTAAGTATTGTCGGATGTTGTGGATACCTTATTTGGAATAAAAGAAAAAAAATAAATTTATTATCCAAAAAAAGAAAATTAATTTCAAAAGAAAATAAATAAATTTATATAATGAATCCGTATTCACAAAAAATTACTTTCACCTTGAAATAAAGTAAAAAAATCCTGGATAAAAGAGAGACGATATCTATGAAGAGATGCACGAACTGTATCCTGCCAGCAAATTACCCAGGCATACAATTGAATGAAAAAGGCGTCTGCCAATATTGTACAGAGAAACATGAAGAAATAAATTACGTCGGTCTTGAATCTTTTGTTAAGGAAATGCGGGCGTTTCAAGAGACAAAAAAGAATAGAAACAAAGAATACGATTGTTTACTTGGTTTCAGCGGGGGAAGAGACAGCACATATCTTTTATATATTCTTACAAAGGAATTAGGGTTGAATGTATTGTGTTACTCTGCTGATCATGGATATGTCCCCGAGGTAACAAAACAAAATATGAAGTATGCGACAGACATCCTCAAATCAAAACTTGTAATCGAACAGCATGATTATCTCAAAAAGAGTTTAAAACATGTTGTTTCAACATGGATGAAACATCCCTCAATGCCAATGATCGAAACCTTCTGTACCGGTTGTAAACGCGGCATAGAAAGCGGGACAATTAATTTTGCGAAAAAAAATAAGATCCCCGTGGTTATCAGGGGTGAAACACCCTTCGAATATCCACATTATCGATTTAATTTGATGAAACTCTACCCTGGAGAAGGTTGGTTTCCTATGTTCTTTGGATATGCAGCCTGTGTTGCGAAAAACCCGAGATGGTTCATGAATCCCACCTATGTGGATACACAAATCAAAGATTATCTCTTCTTTTATGATTTTAAAAAGAATTTCAGAAAACACGGACTGATACTCCTTGAACCATTCCTGGAGAATATCAGATGGGAAGAGAAAACAGTGATGTCAACCATCGAAAGAGAATTGCACTGGAGTAAAAACCCAAGAATCTTATCTTCTTGGAGGGGAGATTGCTCTGTCGCTCTCCTAAAATTATTTGTCTATAATGATATCCTTGGGTTTAACGATAAAACTGAAGGGTTAAGTTATTTAATTCGCGATGGGCAAATAACTCGGGAAGAGGCATTAGAACGCGTAAAAAAAGAAGAGCAGGTTCCTGATGAGATTATCACAGAGATTCTTGATGGTCTTGGATTAAAGTTTGCTGATTTTGAAACGGCAACAAAAAAAGCTCGAGAAAATTATTCGAAGGGAAAACGATTCTAACTACAAGCTGTTTCCAGCTTGATAAACCTTAAAAGCTATCCCAGTCACCGATCTGAACCCACCAGTCCATATTGATAGCTTGTTGAGAATGATTTCCTTGCGCTGCAAAAACCATGAGCACTTGTTTTTTAGGGAGCAACCACGATGGAACACCGATAAATCCCATACGAAGACCACCCAGAAGAGATTGATTGCTATCTTGAAAGACGATCCATTTGATACGCTGCTCAACTGTCCATTGCGCAATACTTCGTAAAAGAGCCTTTTTTATAGAATGTTGAAGACCCCACAGCTCCATAATTAACGATATTTTACGGCCCATGAGCTCTGCAGATCGTACAACAGCATAACCCTGCTGTTCAGTTCCGTCCCAATAAGCAAATGAAACATATTCAGTAACAGGATGACTAACATAGCGCCAGTTTAAATAACTAGCAGAACGAAACAGAAGCACCTTGCTGTCAT
>CAIYYQ010000124.1 GCA_903930505.1 Methanobacteriota archaeon | reverse complement strand
TCGCTTGCTGATGAGACTCATCAGAAAAAGAAGGGTGTGACGATGGCGGTGTATAGTGTGGTGATTAGTGCAGGGATGTTTGTGGGAATCCCTTTGATTGCCGCTATTTCTGATCATTATGGTGGTTTTGGTGTACTTGTTTTCACGATTGGGTGTGCTATTGCGATGTTGTGTCTGATGGTGGCACGATATGTTGATGTCAAGTGGAAGGTAAAAACTGTATCATCATAGTTTTCTTCTGTTTTTTAAAAGAAATGTTCTTTTGTGTTAGTGATTTCGGAATGTTTATGTTTGAGATATTACCACCCCGGTTGATCTCGTTTTTTTCTTGGGGGGAATCTCTATGTCGTTGGCGTTTTTATCGCATCGTGTATTATGTATTTTGCATTGAGTGGTATGGTTTCACTTTTTTCGTTTTTAACATAACTTGTTGGTAATGTTTTATACAGTTTAATATAGGTCAATATTGTTTCTATTCGTACGATACGATGTGAGGAGTGTGTTTTTCCGCGATGAAAAAAATTGGGTTGTTGACTAGGGATTGTGCAGGTGTTAATGCTGCGATTCGTTCTGTTGTTCGGACTGCGGTGAGTTCTGATATTGATGTTGTGGGTGTGTTGAGAGGATATGATGGGTTGATTGATGGTGATATTATTCCGTTGAATCGGCAATCTGTTTCAGGGATAATAAATCGTGGTGGAACTATGTTGAAAACGGCTCGGTCTCAGCGGTTCTGTACGGAACAAGGGCAGAAACAAGCAGTTGACACGATTCGGAATCATAACATCGATGGATTGATTGTCATTGGAGGGAATGGGTCGTTGACCGGTGCGCATCTTCTTGCAACAAGTTATGGTATACCTGTTGTTGGTATCCCTGCAACCATTGATAATGATGTGAATGGGGTGGATTTAACAATTGGTGCAGATACTGCGATTAATGTTGCGCTTGATGCGGTTGATAAAATTCGTGATACGGTATCGAGTCTTGAGCGGATTTTTATTGTGGAGGTGATGGGTCGTTCCTGTGGGTATCTTGCGTTGCAGGTGGCGCTTGCTGGTGGTTGTGAGGAGGTGTTGCTTCCTGAGCAAGGTTTTGATATTGAGATGATGTGTAAGGAAATTACTGCAGGGAATGTGCATGGGAAGGCGAGTTGGATTATCATTGTTGCGGAGGGGACTGCGAAAGCGCAGGATATTGCATCGATTATTACGGAAAAAACAGGGTTGGAGACGCGTGTGGCGGTCCTGGGTCATATTCAGCGCGGTGGATCGCCAAATGCGGTTGATCGTATTCTTGCTGCGCGTCTTGGGAATTTTGCGGTTGAGGTGTTACTGGATGGTGCGACTGATTGTTGTGTTGGATTGAAGGATGATATGTTGTTTACTCTTCCGTTAGAGGTTGCTATTCAACATAAGAAACTTGAGGTTGAGAGTTTTTACAAGTTGATAAAGATTCTTACGTAATTGATTGGTATGGTGTTGGTAGAATGTTATTTTATGAGGTAAAAGATTTTTTTGTCTAAATTTTTTCTCCAATTATTCGACCTGCTTCTTCCTGTGCTCTCCATTCGGAATACCCTTGGTTAATGAAATGCCAGTAGAAGGCTTCTCGATACAAGTCTTTTTTTGGGTTGTTGTCTGTTTCACTCACGTTTATATGTATATAACATATAATATATAAATTTTACTTATATTTAAATAGGGTCAGACTAATTAGTAAAATGAATACGATCTGCCTAGGGGGCGCGATAAAAAAGAAAGAACAAACATAATCATGTGCTGGGGTTGAAGCGGGTTGTTTTGTGTTTTTTCGGTATGATATTCAATCGCAGAGATCGGAAGGTGTAATTAATAAAAATAATCCTGAAAGAATAACTCCGCTGAATATTTTGTTTTTCATTTATTTCTCTCCGCCATTATTTTTTGTTGTATATATTTTCAGTTACCACGGAGGAACATCTGGATGCAGTTCTAGATATATCAATTCGAAGATGACTTTAAGTGGATTCCAAATAAAACAATGAAAGACAATGGCCACTGCAAGAAGTATGAACACAGGAATAACAACGAAAATGGTGTATAATGTCAGAAATATTAGAACGATTATTTGTAATACGGTTATATTTACATTTAATTTGTTTTTTAATGTTGTTACTATTTTATTATAAAGCTGAATTTTATTTATTTTTTCAATAGATTTTTTTTGCTGTTGAACTGAAACAGCAGAAACAATTGGGATTGACATTAATAATAAAGCTACTGCAAAAACGAGGATAGTTTTTTTCATTTGATATCACATTCAAAGAAAGAAAAAAGAGAAAGGATTACTTATTACTTACGGTGGTAATCCAGTTCCAGCTCTGAATGCACTAACGAGAGCAACACATGTATTGAATATCGCTTGAGCTATTGGTCCCATATTTGGATGATTTGCAAATACTTGTAGTATTTCAATGAGAATGGGTAGGCCAAACAAGATGGGTGAAAGCAGAATAAATGGAGCTATAACACACTTTGCAATACCTGCTCCTGCCATCATAAACTGTATGCAGTCAATTATTGCATTGGTCTTTGGGGGGTCGTTTCCTGCCCAACTTGGATATGCTCCACCATTCAAATAGGCTCTTGTATCAAGCGCACGTTGATAGATTTCTGCATAGGTAATTCCAAGGTCTGCGGAAGTGTAATGTGTTTTAACTACAGTCTGCGAAATACCATCTCCTGCAGTAATTTGTGAAGTGCCGCCAATACCACCACCAACTGGTGTCGCATCAAATAATATTCTACCTAAATGTTGACTTGGTGTTGCTTGAGAAATACTTATATCGCTTGAAATAGAAATACCGTAACTGTAGAGAGGTGCAAAGTAACCATCGAGACTTCCTGTTGCTTCGTATTCTGCTATAATTGCATCAACAGCAGAACCACCAGGACAATATGGTTGTGGACTAAATATTGAAAGCCAAATTGCTCTTCCATTTTCGCCACCATATGTTTCATTGAAATCATCCTGTGATCCATTAAAATACCATTGATCTCCTTCACCACTATATTGTGCTTGGAGATAATCACACACGGGACAGTGGGATTCTTCCGCTAATTTTTCTTTCGTTACTGTTGCAGTTGGTACTTGTACAAAACCGCTTGCCAGAACAAGCATCAAAACGACAGCAAGTGCAGCTGGCACTACTGCTAACATTTTGAGTTTGTTATTTCCAGCTTTTCCAAAAATTTTTCTCTTTTCTGTTTCCATTTTTTTTCCTCCTTTTTTTCCTCCTTTTTTAGGCGAGGGCATCCCCCCGACGGTTTGGTGCCGGGGGGTTTTGTTCTCGCGATACGGGCGGTTGCTCCAATTGTTTGAAAGGTTTTTTCCTCCCCATGCGAGGTGTGTGTTAGTTGTCGTTGGAGAGTGAATATTTTTATTCAAGTAATACAATTATTTGTTCTGATATATATAATTTTTCTAAAAAAAGTGAAGATGTTTTGAAGAGTTTCGAATAAGAAGAAAAATAGGGTACGAAAAATATAACGATATCAATTACCCGTCTGTGAAAACGGCTGCTCAGTCCACAATCCAAAAACAAAAAAAAACTGGTAGGCGACATAAATGGGAATCGCTAGGCGACAGAGATGGGAAATGATTAGCGACGATTTTGGGAAAAATCCCAGGTCACACGGATGGGAATTTTGTCTTCATATAAATCTTACAAATATGGATTGAAATCCTTCTTCCAAAAGAGACTATAAAATCCAGATTTCTTCTTTGATTATAAATAAAAAATGGGGAGCAGGAGATCGAGAAAAGGATGCAATGATCCATCTTCTTTTTATTCAATTATCCTGGTCTACCCAACGCAACGTAAAGGATGTTGCCAAGGTACTGTGCAAGCAAGTAAAATATGAAATATGATGCCAATAGCATCGGCATTTTCAGTGGTTTGTTTGATAGCAGTTTTGCTTCGATAATGGTTACTATGGAAAACAGGCTTGCAAAATAACCCTGATATGCTTTGTACCTTGTCAGCGACATCCCTGAAGTATATTCCGTTTTAACGAGCATCAAAAGACTTGCGGCATAGATGAGGACTTGAAGTGTGGATATTATTCCCCTGATGTTCATCGGGAAACCATTCAAAAGTCTCGCAATTAGAACATTCAATATAGTCAATAGAACAGCGATATCTATGAAATTGTTATTTGCATCTTTTAATTCTTTTAATTTTATTTGATTTTCTTCAGAGATGATTCGGTATTTTATTGCTGAAATAGATGGGGTTACAAGCAATAAAAGAACTATGAGAACAGCCCCTCCAATCAGGAGTTTGGACTTCATTTTATGTCCCGTTTCCAAAAGTCTTTCCAAAGATGAGGGCGAAGAGAGCCATCGAGCCTGAAAAGATAGTATACAGCATTATTTTTATCCAGATGTTTTTAACATCTAAACTTGCTATCTTTTCATGTATTGATGTTTTGACCGACTTATATTCAAGTGCTGAAATAGAAGGCAAAGACATCAATAGTATCGCCAGTAATAGCACTCCGATAAGAATTTTTCTTTTCATTTTGTGTCACCCGTTAAAATAGAAAGAAGGGAGAACGTCTATGGCGCCCATCCCGAAGATTCCAGGCACATTACGAGCATGGCGCCCATCCCGACTTGACCGATGAGCCACATTTCCATTCCTGCACCTGCTTGTCCCGCTGCTCCTAATGCCATCCATACACCTGCTATCCATGTCTGACCAACTGCATACATCCAGAAACAGTTTTGTGCACTGTTACAGAATGCCGCAGATGTGTAAAGAGCGGTCATTTGTGGTGTCCAGAATGAGGGTACTGGTCCTCCATTATTATATGCGAGGATTGCATCGAATCTTGTCTGAAGTGTCGCCCATGATAAAAATCCGTAGGGGTTTAGGTGTGGTACCGGTGTCAAATGTTCGCTTATGGAAACCGATGTTGAAACGCTTGAACTTTCAACAAGTGAAGATTGCAGAGAATGAGATATTTCTCCTGATTGTATGATGCTTTGGAATCCACCGGAACCGCTATTATCACCGCTACCATCATCACCACGTCCACCTTGATCGCCACCAAGCAATAAATAAATAAGTTGATTCGGACTTGGACTTGGGTTCCATGATGGTGAAGATGATTGAACCATGTTGTTATACCAGGCTTCGCCTTGGCTTTGGATATATGCTATCCCACTGATTATTCCAGGGCATATAACATCGCCACTCATTGTTTGTACCCCGCCGTCATTTTGGTGACACGGGCATCCATCATCTACCACCGTTGCCGTGGTCGCTGTTTGTTCTACTATCACAGTTCCTTGTGTCTGTTGGGCGATGGTAATTCCCACACTTATCATTAGTGCTATAGCGATTGCTGCAACAAATGTTATAGTTCTTGTGGATCTGTTACCAGCTTTTATAAAAATTTTTGCTTTATTTTCCATTTTTTCTGCCTCCTTTCCTGTTTCTTGATTAAATATAGGAACTTCCTCATATAAATATTTATTCCCAAAAAAGTCAAAGTATTTTGAAGAGTTTCGAACAGTATAACATTATTTTTTCCACTTTTTCGTGGTTTGTGTTACCTAACAAAAAGAAATTAAGCCAAGATACGTTGTTCTGTCCCCCGTGACATTACATGTTGATTGCTCGTCATAGTGTAAGCCCCGCAATATTTGTATATTTGTTTGTATCATAACAAAAAGAACCTCTGGAATGTTGGAACAATTACGGCATTTTATAAAATTGAAACTCATGAAGATCAGCGACTACATAATAATATGGATATCCATATCGTTGAACATAGAACCGAATATAGGCAATTGAAACAGACTGTTGCGAAAACGAAAATTCTGTCCATTGATAATTATTGTAAGTACCTTCGTAGCTGGCGCTACCCACATGAATCTCTATCTTTTTGCAGTGTACGACGTCATACCATGCCCAAAATCGTATTTTATTACATTCAACAGAAGAAGATAACGTAAGTTCAATCCAAGGAGTCCACACCCATCCTGAGTCAGTGATTCTGCAAGTAGCTTTTGTGTCAGTATTTCCATCATAAGTGTTTTGTTCATTGTCCCAAGCATTATTTGGGTCGTAATAACCTGCTGGAGAAAGCCATCCTTCTTGTATTATAGTTGTGAACACCCACGTATCACTAAAAACTGGGGGATTATGACCATCCGATGCTACAATATACCAGTAATAATGTGTGTTATAACTTAATGTCCCAGGGTCAAACGAGTTTGCTAACTGATCATTGGAAACGAGGAGATCAGGGCTAGAATCCTCTGCTTCAAAATACACATCGTAGGTGACTGTGTCCTCGGGATCAGGATCTCCGCCACTCCAGCTGAGATCAACTTTTATACTTTGACTTATCGCGTAATCATAAGGGGATGGATTACTTGGATAGTATGGCGGCCAATTTGGTTCCTCCTGTGTCGTAAAATCCCAGATAGGCCCAGACGTTGTCGCACCATAATCATCGGTAGCAGTAACCTTCCAGTAATAATGAGTTAAATAACTCAGCGTCCCCGGATCAAATATAGCATCAACTTGATCACCGGAGACCAGAACATCCGGCGTCGAATCACCGGCTTCGAGGTAGACATCATACAGAACGGTATCACCAGGATCAGGATCTCCACCCATCCACTGAAGATTAACATTCACAGACACCCCTGTCGCATGGTTCGCAGGGTTTGGATAACTAGGCGCATAGGGAGGATGATTCAGTCCCTCTGTGGTAAACTCCCAGATCGGTCCCTCTGTTGTTCTACCATGACTATCGATAGCGGTGATCTTCCAATAGTAATGCATATGATAAATTAAAATCCCGGGATCATAGGAAGAATTACTCTGATCATTTGACACCAACACATCAGGAGTACTATCATCTGCCTCAAAATACACATCATACGTAACAGTATCATCCGAATCAGGGTCGCCACCAGCCCAACTGAGATCAGCAGAAATTGGAATTCCAAGGGATTGATCAGGAGGGAACGGATTCCCTGGACTGTACGGTGGGTTGTTCTCTGAAGGAGTTTTTAACGAAAGCTGCGGATCACCGAAAAGAGTTATTTCATAATAACACCACCGGATTTCTCCATTGAGGAAAAGAAAGCGATTATCCTCTTTAGAATCTTGATTCGCAACACCGATTTCTCGATAAATTGGATTAATGGTGCTTTCTCCGTAGATTGCATCGAAAAACTGACGAGCAAATCGTTGTGAAGGTCCATCGGTGCCACCTCGTTGCCCTAGGCCATATCTAGTGTTCATGATCACAGCGAATGCACCATGATCTGTTTTCACTGTCATTTGTTCAGCGAAACAATCAAGTCCATCAAAATGCCCGGCAAGGCACGCTTGAGAGTAAATAAAAAAATATTTGTTATTCGTAAGCAGCTGAATATCTGCAAAGGACATTTCTTTCATAGCTTGATATTCATTTCCATGTCCAAGATGATTCACAATATGAATTCCAGCATTCAAATAACTAATAAGGAGTGTTTTAGGCCAACCATAATCGCCCTCATCTGGTTCTGGCCATCCATGTTCCATCCATTCATGGTCATACAATGTTTGAATGGTATATACATCCGAGGGAATGCCCACAGTAGAATAATCATTAGCAGTTGAACCATCGATCATTTCAGCAATAGAATCATCTCCCCAAGTATCTCGTGGAATTAATAGAGATGGGCCCCAAAGATGTTCACCGGCCGCTACGACATTTCGAAGATAATCGTCATTGGTTTCTGCATAAGCAATTGTTTTTTTAACAAAATTAGACACATCAGTACTATTGTCCACACAAGTACGTCCTACATATACCTCAGCCACAATATCTACCAAATCAGTTACCTCACCCCATCTTCCATCGCGATCAATGTTGAAATTCCCTTGAAGACAGGCATAATATAGGTCAGAGGGAATATAATCCTCTACAGGCAGAGGGTCAAAAACTAAACAATATAGAGATCTGCAAGGGATCATTGGTTCATCAGCAGCAAGTAAAATATAATTTGTTTCCCAATTCAAGTAGGCATCTTTAATGAAATTCCGAATATGGCACTGTTTATCATTAAAAAATGGAAGCCAATCTCCATACCAGCCATTCCATTGATATTCTGCGCAGGATTCAATTTCCTCAACAGTTACAATCGTCGCAGGAGTCCCATGGCTGTTTTTATAATCCACAAGGTCCTGAAGAGTGAATTCGCCATTACTATCTTTCAAATCCTGTGTTGTGATAACGACGTATTTGTATGAATCAGCGGGATTAACTATTGAAGATATTTCAGATCTCGGTGTCCCTCTCTCTTGGGTATAGGTATATACCATGGTGTGATCATCGGTTTTCTGTTGCATCATCAGTTCATCTTCTGGTAAACCTCGAAAAAGAGAAAAATGATTATTATCTGTTCCGAGTTTTGATACCACATCTACCATTGTTGCTACTGTAACCGTTACATCGATACTCTGATAGTAATATAATTCTCCTGTTGCCCCCATATACTGAACAGGATACAGATTAAATGTAAACAAATTGTATCCGCGAAAATCAGATGTTACTACTTCTTTTGCTATTTCGGGAGGATAAGGGATTGTAGGATCAAAAAAATCAAACTCATCGGATCTATCTGTTGAGTCAAGGAAACCTGGGTCTGAACCAAGTTCCACATTGAACCCATAACCTAATGAGATTTTATCAGAACAACTTGCATGAATTGAATCCACTGTTCCACCTGATGGTAGCAGGATGGTCGTAGGTTTCACAGGTAATATAGGTGCGTCGATAGATGTATCTGTGGGTAATCCATCCATAGATACTTGATGGTACACGGTGCCATTGACAGTCACCTCATTTATTGCTGGTGTAGAGAAAAGATAGCTGTATCTCATCTCGATAGGATCAAATAACGGTGGACGAACCCGTATTTCATAATCCTTTTCTTTTTTATTTGATGATGCACTTCCATCTTGAGGAATCTGCTGGTGATCTATTACTGCTGTTACATTTACCATCGGTACAAGAATCAATATGATAATGGCCATTCCTATAAAATCACTGTATTTTCTTTTCATTGCTTGGATCACCTGCCTATTTCTATTCCAAAGATGAAAAACCAGAATCCACGTGTTACAATGTATCCAGCTTTGTCTCCAGCATCATACGATGCATGAAAATCATAGAATCCTAAGCCATTAAATTCCTGAGATACTTTGAGTATTTTTCCTGCTGGAACTGTAACTGTATAACTTCCAATAATCCAGGGGTAGATATTACCTTTTGAAACACTAAACCAAACATCGATAGTAGTATCAGTTGCACCCCGATTTTCAACTGTAGCAATTATAGTACCAATCCCAAATGATATATCAATGATAGAAATGTTGTTGCTTCCTACAGGTGAAGTGGTTTGAACATCATGTTGTTCAGATCCTTTTTCTTTGTGGTAATTATTGATAATCAAAGATGATCCATTATAACTAAAAATAACCAGTGCAACAATACTTAGTACCAGCATGCTTTTGATTATTTTTTGTTTTCCCATATTTTTTCTCCCCCAAGGTAATGATTTTATATGGTTGGACAAATACTATTTTTTATCGTCCGCATTTTTTCGCTAGGATTTATCCCACACAATACATGTTTACATTATCGATACTAATATAAATATTTTTGTGAAGTAATGGCTTCATCCCGAAATAGATAATTAGGGGCTGAAACCTCTTTTCTTAGCAGGATGGGAAGCGCAAAGAAAAGAATTAATCCAAAAGTTGCGAACCATGTGAACCGCAACTTCACCACTGATTTCACCAAGGCAGTGATCAAAGCGGTACACCAGCTTCCACCACCATGGAAACCCAATAAAAAAGGACGAAAAGGACACGACCCACAGACCGTAGCAATAGGATGTCTCCTCAAAGTAGGATTCAACCAAACCTACGACGG
>CAIYYQ010000123.1 GCA_903930505.1 Methanobacteriota archaeon | reverse complement strand
CCTGCAATCTGGATATCACAATATTCAATATTATCCCACCGGGATAGGGAGCGGGATTTATTTATGCCGTCTGATAGCGGAAGCAGCAGAAACAGGAGTATATTCAGCAACGAGAAAGATGGTACTACTTAAATAAACATTCTCACTTCAAAAATGCTTGTCACACCGACAGAAGAGAATCCATCATATCGATTTGCGTGGCTGTCGTATATACTTAGAAAGGTTGATTCGTCTTTAATTTTATTCGCTGTGTACCGGGAAGCAGGCCGTGTTTGAGAAAAAGTTTTTGCCCTTCTGAGGTAGCCACGTATGCACCAAAACCCGTTGCCAGGTTCACTGTTCCCCTTGTGTACATATAAATCGCCCGTTTAAGAGGATAGTAGTTTCTGTAAATATTTGCAGGGTGAGGTGAAAAGAAATTCCCTTTTGTCTCTGCTGGCGTTGCAAAGGTCGTATCGGTGTCTTCGCTGGTTCTGCCGACGTTGAGAATTTTTGTAGCTGGTGTTGCCGAATCAAACCACACTAATGCAACAAAGCCAATTGCGAACGGATCTTTTTCTACGAATCGAAGCGTTTGGAGATCTGAGCCTGCGCGCATTAATTTTGCAGAGATGTCACCCTGCTTTAATAATCGTTTCTTAAGATATTCTGCAACATCTGATGAATCCTGACAGTAAACTTTTATAGTGCCCCTTTGTGATTTAGCAAGCTGCTGCCATTGTGTTATCGTTCCCGACAATATTTTTTGAATTTCTGTTGTGGTGATATCATTCATTTTATTTTTTGAATTCACAATCGCAACAATACCGTCATATGCAATGATTTGCTCGTGCAGATCGGAAGATATCGTTTTCGCATATTCTTTTTCTGCCGGTGTTAACATACGTGGAAGAAAAGCAATGCGTGCAGTGTCCCGTACAAATACGCGTGCAACGGTTTCTGCAGAGACGATTGTGTCTGTAATGGTAGCGCCGTTCGCCTGATAGAGACGAAGGAATTCATTCACTTCGTCAACCATAACAGGTGCAAGAGATTCCGGAATGAAAACATGGAGTTTCCCTTTTGTGGCACTTTCTTTTTCTTCGGTGCTGCAGCCAAGAAAGAGGGCGATCAGAGAAATAAAATAGAGTGAACGCATACAATGTTCCTTCTTGCTAAAATATTAGGAGGTTGTTGGAGAACTTTCTGTTGCGCGCTCTTCTACACGTTGTAAGAGAACAAGTCCAGTGAGGAGAAAAAATCCAACAGAGAGGATAGCAAATCGCTGATTGAGATTTGAAGAAACAAAGCCAAAAACGACAGGTCCCAGTACTGCGGATGCTTTTCCGAAGAAGGAATAAAACCCAAAAAACTCGGTTTTTTTCTCTTGTGGAGTAATGATAGACATCAGACCCCGGCTGATCGACTGAGAAGAACCGAGAGCTAATCCGGCAAGCACACCAAGGCAATAGAACATCCATTTATCCTGAATAAAAAATGCAAGTACTACAATGCTGAGCCATAACAGCAAGGTCATGCTCAGTGTTCTTTTATGAGTTGTATGATCTGCCAAGATGCCAAATAAAATAGAGCCAAAGATAGCTGAAGTTTGCACCATCGCGAAGTACAAGACAATTTCGCTTAAATCCATTTTGAGTGTTTCGCGTGCAAATATGGATGAAAATACGATGATGGT
>CAIYYQ010000122.1 GCA_903930505.1 Methanobacteriota archaeon | reverse complement strand
CAATAATATACTAAGCCCCATAATTTCGAATATGGATATGATTACAAGAATCCCACCGAAACCGCCCATTCCAAAACCAATGCTTTCACGAATACGAGAAAAAGGAATAGCCGAAGACACAAATAAAGAACGCAAGGCATTGATGGAAGAAAGAGACTGTATGAGTAACGGAACCAAGAAAAAGAGCAGCCCTACAATGTATTTAGAATTACTTTTAAAAAATATTTTCATATAAACTGCGATGAGACCGATAAGTAAAAACGTACTGATACATACAATGATTACGCCAAGAGCAGGTATGATAATATCAGAAAACGTTAAGGGGACAATTTCACCCGGAACACCAGGAAAAACACCGGGTCCTGATTCTTCATCGAAATGTTTTATCCGGTCGTTTGCTTCATTCACAAAATAACTTGATAAAATTATTCCTGTTATTACACCGCACACAACTAATGCTATGATTAGCTTAATTGCTTTTTTATTGTATACTGGAATTTTTTCTTCATTTATTGGAATGTGTTTCATTCTTTCTTCACCTTTCTATATTGTTCGTTCTTAATCTGTTTTTTTCCCAATTTCATCCCAAATCTCATCAAAAATGCTTTTCTGTATTTGAAGTTCATCGGATGGAAAATATGTTTTACCATATCCTCCACCAGCCGATGTGATAAGACTGTTTTCCTCCAGAACTTTTAGATGATAACGAACTGTTTTATATTCGAGATTGAGATTGCTAGAAAGCTCATTTGCATTTTGAGGTTTTTTAAAAAGTTCTTTTATTATTCTCCCTCGATTGAATCCACCGAGAGAATTGGCGAGAAGCCAAAAAAGAACATTTTTAATAGAGCTCATTGCAGTAAACCGCTGACTGGAATTGATAATCTCATTTAATACATTTCTTAATAAAAATTGGGTATAATTTGGGAATAAATTGGAATCAAATCTGGAAGAATAGATATAAACTATCTCATACATAAAAAATACTTGAAAAAAACCGAGGGAAAAAATATGAAAACAACAAGCAAAAAAATTGCCACAGGGCTTGCAGTTATCGCACTCATAGCAAGCATCGGAGTGATATTTGTAAGTGCACAAACGAACGGAACCGGCGGTGATAATTCTCAACAAAGAGATTTTTGGGGAAGAAACCAGATGAACGGGCCAGCACCTTTTTGTTCTGATGACACAGTAAATTCCACCAATCAACAAAAACCATTTTTTGGAAGACAACAAATGAATGAATCAATGTTTTTCTGCTATAATTTAACAGAAGAACAACAAACAAATTTACAGGAGCTCATTACAACGTTAACCGAACAAGGTTCAAACGCTTCAGAAATCAGAATAGCAATAAATGAAAAGCTCGATGAATACGGTGTGTTCGATATACAGTTAGACAGTGCAATCAATAATACGAAACAAAGACTTGATATTTTAAACCGAGAAAAAGAACTGAGAAATCAAGGATACAGTTGGGATAAAATAAATGAAATCATACAAAATGAATTTGGGATCAAAGCACCAGTTGGTGCAAACCAAGATATGATGTTTGAACATGGTTTCGGTCGGGAAACAGGCCAAGGTCCACGAGATTTCATGTCTGATAAAAAACCTATCAAATAACTAGATGACATCCCATCCTAAAAAAATTAGAAGAGGGAAAAAGTAAAAATTTTTTCCTTCTTCCCCCTCTCCCGTTCTTAAAAAAATATGATTTTTAAAAAAAATGAATGATCTCGATTACAGACACGTTGTTATGATAATCGAATACATGAAAATTTAAAAAAATTGGAATGAATTTGGGAATAAATTGGGAAGAAAGAATATAATCCAAAATGTTCTATTTATTCTTAATAAAAAAATTGGGGGAATAAACCGTGAATGAAAATAATATGACTCAAAAAAATCAGGCAACCAGATACGCGGTTTTTTTTATAGCGTTTTTCGTAGTGTCGATGTTTATCGCTGGTTATCTCATTGGTGGATCGTTTAGTTACAGTGCAACATCTTCACAGATTAATCAGTTGCAGCAGCAAATAGGATCTGAACAATACGAAAATAACAATGCGACATTTCAAAATATCACCTATTTTTACAATGATACAGCTCTTGCGCAATTATATGAAAATGCCAGAGACTCTGTCGTCGTGGTATACGGATTAGTCCCTCAGTACTCATTTTTCGGGACTCAATATGCAGAGGTGCAAGGCTCTGGATTTGTGTATGCATTTGAAGACAAAAATTTCGTTATTACAAATAAACATGTAGTCAATGACGCAACTAATCTTACCGTGACGTTTTCAAATGGAGATGCCTACCCTGCAACGGAGGTTGGTTCTGATGCGTATTCTGATTTGGCGGTATTATCTGTACAAGCACCCCAAGATGAATTTAAACCACTGGAAATCGTAAGTTCATCGATTTTAAAGGTCGGTGACCCGGTTGTTGCCATTGGTAGTCCCTTTGGGTTAGGTGGAACGATGACAACAGGTATTATTAGTCAACTTGGGAGAACCATTGAAGATTCTGTGGCAGGAAATTTCCCTGTTGCGAACATCATTCAAACAAGTGTCCCTATAAACCCAGGTAATTCAGGAGGGCCGTTATTGAATTATCAAGGAGAAGTTGTTGGGATTACCACTGCAATTATTCAAAATTCTAATAGTCTTGGTTTTGCTATTCCTTCGAATACGATACTGCGGGAGTTGGAATCACTGATTAATACAGGATCCTATGATCAGCACCCCTGGCTAGGGATATCGGGAGTTGATATGAAATATTCTATCGCGCAAGCAATGGGGACTAATGTTACGTATGGATGGCTTATCACTCAAATAACAAGTGGAGGCGCAGCGGATAACGCAGGGTTAAATGGTGGAGATCAGCAAATGAGAATTGATGGTGTACGAATAATTATTGGTGGCGACCTGATTATTGCGGTTGATGGAACACGTATAGTAAACGGGGACACGTTCATGTCGTATCTCGAAGAACATACGGCACCTAATCAAATTATTACTGTTACGATCGTACGAAACAATCAGATACTTGATGTTTCTGTTCAGCTAGGAACAAGACCGACCTTGACGTGATTACATCAATGAGGGGTTGTGCAAAAATTATGATTTTCCTCCATTTTTTCCCCTCCATGCACAACCCTCTTTTTTTATTTTAGATTGTAAGAGGTGATGATTATTTTCTCATCAAAAAATGAATACGGGAACATGAAGATGGAAAAAGAAAATATGGATCTAGCAGGACACACAGAGCGAATAGAGGAGAAAAAAAATAATCGTAAAGAATGGACTGATGCATCGTTGCACTATTACCATAAATATACGTTGAAATATCTTTTAGAACTCGATGTTATCACATACCAAAAACAAACAAACGATTTCATGTGTACGACAGAGCCTTCTGTGCATTTTGTAGAATTATTAAAAACTAAGAATAACGGACACAACAAAACAATATCGTTTGAAAAAATCCTTGAGGAACTCGCGCGAAATAAAAGGATAAAAATAAAAAAATCTCTTCTTTATGATATGATAAAATTGATGGGGTTGGATTTCGCGGTAACTTCATTGTCATATTATCATAAACGAACGCTCAATTGTTTAGAGGATCTTGGTATTGTTATCCACCATGAAAAATCAAATGGAAAAGCGTTTTCAATAGAACAAACACCGTATTTTATCACTTTGCTAACTGATTATGGTGAAAAAAATACGAGTAAAATGGCATCTCTTGATAGAATTATCAAAACATTATCACAAAAGAAAGGGATACGGCTCAGTAAAAAATTACGGTATGATATGATCAAATTAATGGGGTTTATAGATAAATTTGGAGAAAACGGAAAAATATGGAAAACACACGAATAGCTCTCGAGGACATACAACCCAAACTCAGACCCTTAGATGACTCACATGGAGCGGAGGATATGATTATAGAATTTAGTAAAAAATTTACAGATTTATTTACTCAATTTTTTTTTGACGAATAACCAGTTCATTTTGTAATTAGGAATGAAATTGGGAATGAATTGGGAAAAATCCATATATACATTTCAGAACAACTTAAGGTTTATAAACTGAAATGAAAAAACCGGTATTAAACAACGTATAAAACAGAGTCAACAAAGGTGAAATCATGAATGATGTGGTAATAGAACTGCAGAATGTTAAAAAAATTTATCAGATGGACGGCGTAGAAACTCATGCGCTACGAGGTGTAGACCTCCAGATTAAAAAAGAAGAATTTGTCGCAATCATGGGACCTAGTGGATCAGGCAAATCAACGTTGCTACATATGATAGGAGCCCTTGATAAACCCACGTCAGGAAAAGTATTTCTCGATGGAGTAGACATCTCCACACTGAAAGAATCCGATCTTGCCAGAATGCGAGGGAAAAAAATTGGTATTGTTTTTCAATTTTTCAATCTCCACCCCACATTAACCGCACTAGAAAACATTGAACTCCCAATGATTGTTGTCGAAAAAGAAAAAAAAGAGAGACAGCAAAAAGCACGTGAGCTTTTGAAAGCAGTAGGGCTAGAGCACAGGGCTCATCATTTTCCATCTCAGATGTCTGGCGGTGAGCAGCAACGTATTGCGATTGCTCGCGCCTTGGCGAACGATCCTGAGATCATCCTCGCAGATGAACTCACAGGGAATTTAGATACAAAGACGAAGGCGGAAATCATGGATTTTTTATTAAAGTTACAGAAAGAGAAAAAAATGACGGTGACCGTGATCACCCATGAGCTGGAGATAGCGCAATATGCTGAAAAAATTGTTCATATTGTTGATGGAAGAATAAAGGTAGGTGGATAAACAATGAAAAAAACACGAAATATAGTTTCATTATCGATCGTTACTTTCTTTGTATTGAGCAGCATGTTTTTTGTTGGGCTTGCGTCAGCCGCAGGTTTGCAGGTCACGTTTACCACAAATCCTACTATTGTCGCACCAGGAACAAATGGATATTTGGAAGTCAATTTAAAAAGCGTCGGCGGTACTGCGTTATCATCCATCGATATCACCGCAAGCTCATGGGATCCTACGATCGTCATTCCTCAGGGAAATTGGGATGTGTATGTTGGAAGCCTCGATAGTGGCGATTCTTATTCACTCATCTATGAATTCCGAGTTCCCAGTACGGCATCTCCTGGTTTATATCAAGTAATTTTTGACATTGACTATGCACAAGGTCATGTCATCAGACAGACAGCCGTTGTCCAAGTTGAAGATGCTGCAATATTAGATGTGGCATCAGTATCTCCAATTTCAATAAACATCGGGGAAGTAACAACCCTTGTTTTCAACATCACAAATAACTGTGGAACCAGCATTGAAAATATTCTTTTCTCTTGGGAGGATGCGAATGATTTAATTTTACCAATCGGAGGAGACAACAAGATAATGCTCCCTTCAATTGGAGCTGAAAATCATACCGATGTATCGGTTACTCTTATTGCAAGTTCTGGTATTTCACCAGGGGTATACCCTCTCACAATAACAATGGAATATTATGATCAAACAGGGACAAAACAAACCGTGACATCAACGGTTGGTTTGGAAGTTAGCGGGACAACAACGTTTGATCTGGTGCCACAATCATCAACAAGTGGATCAACAACATTTTCTGTGGTAAATACCGGTGCAAATGTTGCATCGGCAGTTGTTGTTTCGATCCCACAACAACCCACCTATACCGTAAGTGGTTCTTCTTCGTCTAGTCTTGGAAACCTTGATGCTGGTGATTACACCCTCGCGACGTTCCAAATCTCCTCAACAACACAAAATACGTCCTCGCAGATTCCATCATTTAACACCCAAGGTCGCCCGTCTGATTTACCAGGGACTGGATCTCCGCCTGATGGAAATTTCAGCGGTCGGAATACGTTTATGAACCGCTCGTTTTCAGGTTTCGGGGGTACCGGGCTACTTGTCCAAATTTCATATACAGATGTCTTTGGTATCAGGCAGACCGTACAGAAACAAGTGAACATCTCTTCTTCTGGATCAACAAGTGGATTTTCATCTCGAACAGGAACACAAGGGAGCAGTGGAAGCTTCCTGGGTCAATCACAATCATCAGGCTCAGGTAATAGTTTAATCTACATTGCCATCGGTGTTGTTGGGATTATCATCATCGTGGTCATCATTCAATTAGGACGAAAGAAAAAACTTACGCGCATCTCGAAATGGTTCAAAGGACGACGAAAAGAATGAAACTAGCTGACATCATCAGACTTTCATTGAACGGCCTGACTCACCGAGGATTACGCAGCTGGCTGACTATCCTGGGGATTATCGTCGGGGTTGCGGCTGTCATTGCAATGCTTTCTATCGGTGCTGGGATGTCTGAAAGTATGAAGGCACAGATGTCGAACTTTGGAGCAGATGTTCTTACAGTAAGTACTGGAAGGACCCGCGCATTTGGACCAGAAGGTGGATTTACAGGGAGGTTTCAGCCTGGGAACGATGGCGCACCAGGATCATCAACGCAGACTGTTCAGATCACAACTTCAACAAGTACTCCGACATTAACCGATACTGATATTCTGGCGATATCAACAGCTCAAGGAGTCGATACTGTAACAGGTGTTATTTCTGGCCGATCAACGGTGCAGTATCTTTCACAAACAGTGACAGTTACTGTCGAAGGCGTGGATCCAGCTGCTTGGAATACTATGACGACCTCACAGCTTGGTTCAGGAAGATTCCTTGAAACAGGAGATGGCAATAGCGTCCTCATCGGAAGCGGTATCGCCAATGGTATGTTTGATTATAATCTAACGGAAGACATGCAGATACGTATTGGGTCAAAAACATTTACGATTGTAGGGATTCTTGAAGAATCCGGCACAGGTAGTTTCGGGGGCAATGATCGTACTGTGTTTATGACAATCCAAGCTGCAAGAGATATCGTCACAGATGTCGACGCCAACGAATATTCTTCAATACAAGTGAAAATCACGGATACCAATGCTGTTGACCAGATTATCAATAATGTGGAGCAAGTATTGTACACCTCACGACAGGTCACATCAGACACCGCAGATTTTACAGTGACGTCACCGACATCAATGCTTGAAACCATTCAAAGCACGATGGCAACCCTCACATTTTTCCTTACTGGTATCGCTGCGATCTCACTTCTTGTAGGCGCGATTGGGATTGCAAATACCATGTTTATGTCAGTAATGGAGCGGACACGGCTCATCGGTATTCTGAAATCCATTGGAACAAAGAACTCAGAAATCATGAAACTTTTCATCACAGAATCAGGAATCATCGGCCTTATGGGAGGACTCCTTGGGGTATTCCTTGGTTTCATTGTCGTGGGTGTTATTTCCAGCGTAGGAATCAACATCATGGGCATGGGAAGAATGGGAACGGGAACGAGTACCTCAGTTGCAGTAGTGACCCCAGAACTCATCCTGTTTGCATTGTTATTTTCTACGATTATTGGAATAATTTCAGGGTTGATTCCTGCGAGAAAAGCAGCGAATCTGCAGATCGTTGAAGCGATGAGAAGTGAATAATACCATGAATGAAAAAAATGCTTGCAAACATATCCTGGCAGTTGGAATACTTTTTATGTTAACTGCTATAAGTTTAAGCGGTTGTGTTAATAATCAAAATTCAGGAAGTGATACAAGTAAATTTTCTGGAACATGGTCTGGAGAAAAAGAATTTTCAATGTTTGGTGGGAGAAGTTCTACGATTACACAATTAGCATTTACACAGGATACTGTTCAGGTGACACTCACAAGCGGTCAAGGGAGTTTTACAATGGATTACAACTATACTCTTGCAGGAAATACGTTGACATTGGAACCAAAATTTAATGGTGTCGGGGGGTTCCCGGGTAGACAATCGTATAATGGGACGGGGAGGTCAGACAATAGTACATATCCGTACAATGGTACAAGGCCATGGAATGGAACACAGCCTCCTGGAAATGATACATGGCCACGTAATGATAGTAATGGGCCACCCAATGGTGAGCGGCCATCGATGTCGATATCCTTTGAGTATAGTTTTAGCGAACAATACAACGAGTTATATCTTGATGACTCACAGTTTATAAAAATTCAATAGAAAAAAAAGATATCAAGAAGTGCTCTTGAGATAATACCATCGTGAATCATGTTCTTCAATTAGCCCAAGAAGCGTTGTAATGTCGTTTCTCGTGGCTGCAACTTGGACGTCGCGTTTCAATTCTTTTATATTTTGAGCTTGGGAAAAATACTTTGGAAGAATTTTCCGCATGTGAAGTATGCCTCGTCGTTCACCGTAATGAATACAGAGTTCTTGTGTGTGTTTAAGGCAGATTTTCTTCTTTTCCCGAAGAGATGGATATGAAAACGATTCCCCAAAGAGAGCGCAGCGTATTTCAGAAACAATCCATGGATTTCCTATGAGTCCTCTTCCAGGCATAACTGCAACAGCACCTGTTTTAAAGAGAACATTTTTCGCATCATCGCCCGTGAAAATTCCGCCATTTGCAATGACGGGAACGGAAACCTTTTCGACTACATCTCGGATGGTTGGAAGGTCAATCGGGGAAGCAAACTTTTTTTCTCCAGTACGTCCATGAATAGTTAATGCAACAGCACCTGCAGCAATCAATTTTTCAGATAACGATGAAATTGTGATCTTATTCTTGGATGAGCCGATGCGAAGCTTCACGGTTATTGGAAGATTCACTGCTTGAAAAACAGCGTTTACAATATCATAGGCACGTTGCTCATCATTCATAAGAGAAACACCTTCGCCGCGGGAAGTCACTTTTCGCGAAGTGCATCCCATGTTGATATCAACGTAATCAAAGTCAAGGTCCTCGATGATTTTTGCTGCTTGTGCCATGCTCGTTGGATCACT
>CAIYYQ010000121.1 GCA_903930505.1 Methanobacteriota archaeon | reverse complement strand
TTCACACAGCAATAGATGTTGCTCATCGTGTGTGAACTTCTATTGTTTCGTTGCGTCCTGGTCCTGTGGAGACAAGTGCTATAGGAACCTTTGTTTCTTTTTCGATGAACGAAAGATATACTTGTGCTTCTTTGGGAAGATCAGGTAATTGTTTTGCATCCGATTCAAAATCTTTCCACCCGTTAAACTCTTTGTAAACGGGAATTACTTTGGCTACATCATCGATGCTTGCTGGGAAATAATCAATTGTTTTTTTATTTACTTGGTATTTTGTGCAGATTTTTATTTTTGGAAGGCCACAAAGGACATCCAGTTTTGTGATCGCAAGTTTAGTGATGCCTGAGATCATGCAGGAATGACGGACGACGACAAGGTCTAGCCAGCCGCACCGCCTTGGTCTGTTCGTTGTTGTTCCGAACTCACTACCTTTCTGTTGGAGATATGTTCCTGTTTCGTCAAGAAGCTCGGTTGGGAACGGTCCCTGTCCTACTCGTGTCGTATATGCTTTCACGATCCCGATAATCTCATTGATGTGTTTCGGTCCTATCCCAATGCCGATTGCGGATCCTCCTGCGATCGTGGATGATGATGTCGTGTACGGATACGTTCCGAAATCCACATCAAGCATGGTTCCCTGTGCGCCCTCAAGAAGAATGTTTTTTCCTTTTTGTATCGCTTTGTTCAGTTCAATATGGGTTGTGGTGATATATTGTTGTAGTCGTTTACCATAGGTACTGTAGGTTTCGAGGATTGCTTTTTTGTTAAGATGAACATCAATACCGTATGCATCGATGATTTTTTGTTTAATTGGGAGGATTCTATCAAGCAGCGTTTCAAATTTATTTTTATCAGTGAGATCACCTGCACGAATCCCATTACGTGCCACTTTATCGCTGTAACATGGCCCGATTCCCCGTTTTGTTGTCCCGATTTTTTTATCCCCAAGATATTGCTCTTCTGCACCGTCAAGGATTTTATGATACGGCATGATAATATGAGCGCGGTCGCTGATCAGTAGTTTTGGTTTGATTCCCCGTTTCGTGAGGTCATCGATTTCATGTAAAAGGACCTCAGGGTCAATCACTACACCATTGCCGATCACTCCGATTTTTCCCTGAATAACGCCAGATGGAGTCACATGGAGCTTATAGACATCCTCACCAACTTTTATCGTATGTCCAGCATTGTTTCCTCCTTGAAATCGTACGACGTAGTCTGCATGTTTTGAAAAATAGTCGACGACCTTTCCTTTTCCTTCGTCACCCCATTGGGTGCCAATAATCAATGTAACTGTCATATGTTCTCCCTATCCAGACAAATAGGAAAGGCGTACATAAATCTGCTGTTATGAAACGGTTTTTAATGATATTTTTCGACAGGATGTATTTCTCTACGATGGCAATTATATAGAGGTTTTTATTGGATAATCTTTTCAGAAAATTCAAGATTTTTAAAGGTAAAAAATCATCCAAATTCATCTTTTTAAGAATTGTACAGAAGTTGGGGAGAATAGGCATATTTTTTGTTTTTTGTATATTAGTTGACGAAAATTATATATACTAATTAACATAAAATAGGTTATTAATAATTATACCGGAGTCCATTGTATAAAAAATAAGGTATCTGAAACAAATATGGTACCAATTGAAAAATATTAGGTATATAATAAAGACGGCACAAGTAGCAGAGAAGACAATTGTGTTTTGGCCGGTTGCTCGAACAACACAAGAAGATAAGGAGTGAAAATAGGATGAAAAATAATTCGATGCACAGAAATATGGTAAAGGCTGGTATATCTGTTTTGCTTTGCCTCCTTTTGGTAGTATCCGCTCTTCCAACGGTTGGTACTGCTAGAGATATCATTGGTAAAGCAGCTCCGTCTCTTGATTCAGTTTTACCAATTGCTAAAGCTGGAGATGCTGTAAATAATGAACCCATTTCTGTTCCTTCCTTTTGTTTTACGGTTCAGATACCAAAAATAGACATTTCTGATGCTGTTGGTGACGACGGACGCACCTATCAGAAAATAACTATGTCTGATTCACCGGTTACTACGGAACCTATCGGTGGTCCGCAGCTGCCTTATCTGGTTAAAAATGTTCATATCCCTGATAATGCCAAGGATGTAACAGTCCAGGTACAGACTGATGGTGCACCCATTGTCTATCAAGATATCCTTGTGTATCCGTGTCCTAAGAGTATCGTGAAGGCAGATGATAAAGGAAATAAGTACCTTGCTGAAGAATTCTGTTTTGATGAGACGAAATATGCTAGTCAGCATTCTGTTCCTGAGAAACAGGTTGAGATTGTTGAAGATGGATATTTCCGGTCTGTACGCATGGTCAGTCTTAATGTGTATCCTGTTTCGTATGTTCCTTCTTCGCGAATCATTGAAGTTGCGAATAGTATGACGGTCACGGTGCAATGGTCTGTGGATCAGACGATCAAGATAAAACGAGATACCACGAAAGGTTTTGAAAAGCTGATTGGGCAAGTCGCGATGAATTATGAAGGAAATAACGGTGTCTCTCAGAAAACGCAGTCGGCAACGAGAGGATCTGCTGTTTTTCTCACTGGGTCTCATCTACGAGATACCACAACGGTATGTGATTATCTGGTGATCAGCCATCCAGATTTTTTTTCCAGTACAGTCCTTGCTGATTTTGTGAATTATCGAGCCGTGTACAGTAATTTGAATGTGGTTGTTGTGCAGACAAGTGATATTTATACGCAGTTTCCTGAGGCCCTTGGTCAAGATTACTCGAT
>CAIYYQ010000120.1 GCA_903930505.1 Methanobacteriota archaeon | reverse complement strand
AGGCCATCCACTCTCAGAACTCTCACGAGAAATTATTCCTAGTGGGGAAGAAACAGAGTCGTTGAAACAGGAACGAAAGTTAAGCTCATACTGGCATATTTTAACCGCAGACGGAACATTGCATGAAATTGGTGAATTTAATTTTAAAGGTCATGAGAATTTAAAGAAATTTGCTGTTTATGAAAAAGAAAAATCACGAGTAGCAAAACAAGAACCTCCTCATGTTAAACTTATGAAAGCATTAGAAATTGCGGATTATGAACCTGCCTCTGATGCAGGAAACATGAGGTTTTACCCAAAAGGACGACTCATAAAAAAATTACTTGAAGAGTATGTAACCAGGTGCGTGATTGACTACGGTGGACTTGAAGTTGAAACCCCTATTATGTATGACATGGATCATCCGACGTTATCAAAATATTTACAGCGATTCCCTGCCCGGCAGTATCAGATTGAAAGTGATAAACGGAAGTTTTTCCTTCGGTTTGCTGCATGTTTTGGACAATTTTTAATGGCCCATGATGCAACCATCAGCTATAAGGATTTACCACTAAAAATCTATGAGTTGACACGTTATTCATTCCGAAGAGAACAATCAGGAGAACTCACCGGACTGCGACGACTTCGGGCGTTCACCATGCCTGATGTCCATGCATTGGTCTCTGATTTAGAGATGGCGATGGATGAGTTTAAAATACGTTATGATCTCTGTTTAAGTGTTCTAGAAAACATCGGCATCCAAACCAATGATATTGAGATGGCATTACGGACAACCAAAGAGTTTTATAATACCAATAAGGAGTTCATGGTTGATCTTGTTAAAAAGTTTGGCAAACCGGTCTTACTTGAGATGTGGGATGAACGTATCTTTTATTTTATTTTAAAATACGAGTTTAACTTTGTTGATCTCTCTGAGAAAGCTTCCGCACTGAGTACCGATCAAATTGATATTGAAAACGGCGAACGATACGCTATTACTTTCACTGATAAAGATGGAACCAAGAAACATCCACTCATTCTTCATTGTAGTCCATCAGGAGCTATTGAACGAGTGATCTATGCATTACTTGAAAAAGAAGCAATTAAAATGAGTAAGGGAATAAAACCAATGCTACCCCTATGGCTTTCACCAACTCAGGTGCGGTTCATCCCGGTGAGTAATGAATTCCATAAGGATTGCGAACTGTTCATAAAAGAACTTAATGCAATGTCTCCGTATCATTATATCCGCGCTGATATCGACGATCGAGAAGAAAGCGTAAGTAAAAAAATCCGTGATGCAGAAAAAGAATGGACACCATACATTATTGTAGTCGGTGAAAAAGAACGAGCTGAAAAAAAATTCACCCCTCGAGTTCGCAGTACAGAACTTGGAGAAAACAAGATATACTCACTGAAAGAATTCCATGACCTTATCTTCAAACAAATCAAAGAGTTCCCACAGCAAAAACTACCGCTCTCCCTGTATCTTTCAAAACGCCCGCGATTTACAGGATAAATTGGTGGGGTAAACTACAAAAACAATTATCCTGTTACCAAGTGCATTCATTTGGGGATAGTTTTATGATTGAGAGAAAAGCGATTCAAAAAATCGTTGATTCCTATAATCCAAAGAATATTACCATTGGAGTACTTGGTGGTCATTCCGCGCTTGATGTCTGCAGGGGTGCAAAAAAGTATGGGTTTCATACCCTTGCAGTCT
>CAIYYQ010000119.1 GCA_903930505.1 Methanobacteriota archaeon | reverse complement strand
GGGAAGTTTATTTATGCGACAACTTACTATTCAGGTATTTATTCTTTTGATGTTTCAATTCCGAGATCTCCTCGGATGGTAAGCAGGATAACGCATAAGAACTATAATTTGCGCGGGGGGGGGACTGCTATAACTACTCTTAAAGATCACATTTATGGCGCGTTTGGAAGTGGACTTTGGACAATCGATGCTAATAATCCCGAGCAATTAAACGAATTGTCCTTTTTTGCGAGCGGTGGTTTTGCTGTTAAAACCGCGGTAAGCCAAAACTATGCATATGTGGCTTCCGGTGGGAGCGGCATATGGATATTAGATGTTGCGAATGGTATGAAGCCCAAGCAAATAACAAACATTAATGGTGGAGGGAATACGACGGATCTTATTGTTGATGGGGAGTATCTGTATTATCTTAACTCATATGTTCTCCCCGGAGATACCTCACAAGGGTTATGGGTTGTTGACATATCTGATCCGTTGAATGTAGTTATCAAAAGCCATTACAAGGGAATAGTTCACTGGTCGCAAACAGTCGCCCCAAACCAAGTTGCCAAAAGCGGCGATCTTATTTTTGTTACGCAAGCCCCTTATTTGGGCGATTCAGCCAGCCTTGAAATCATCAATGTCAGCGACCCGACACATCCCTTTAGAGAAGGTGTCTTTCATAGCCGCTATGCGCCATACAGAATCGTGGTAAAAGATACGCTTGTATTCCTTGCAACAGAGTCCGGGGTTAAAGTTATAAATGTTAAAAATCATGCAGTTCCCACTGAAATCTCAAGCATTTTAAATGATGCAATGGGGATGACGATTTCGGATTCAACATTATACGTTGTTTCTGACAGTTTCTATGTAGTAAACATAAGCGACATATTACACCCAAATATTCTCGGGGCAACTTACGCAAGCTACGGAATGAGTCCATATATTGATTTATCCTTGATGGGATTCGATTATGTTATCTGGACGTTGGGGACAGCCCATGCAATAGATGTATCCGATCGTATGCATCCTCGTGAGGTCGCAAGTTTTTATCACGCGTATAGTAGTACAGTAAAAAATGATACAATTATTTGTGCAGATGGTTATCACGGAACATGGATTCTCCGGTTAAACGTTTTTCCCTTGACAAATATCAATTTCAGTCAGGATTGGAACCTTTTTTCTTTACCACGTAATACCACCGATGTGCAGAAAGCGATCTTATTTCCATTCCAGAGTTCCGATGTATATCTTTTCGACGGCCTGTATAAACCTGTTGACACACTGATGCACGGACATGGATATTGGTTAAAGTCTTTTACGGCACATACGGTGCCGGTTGATGGTTATACGTTAACCTCGGATACCGTGACGTTGAAAAAAGGGTGGAATATGATCGGTTCCTTGAGTATGCCCGCATTAGTAAGTAGGTTTGTCAGCATTCCCGCAGGTCTAGTCACATCTGAATTTTATAGGTACGACCTATCAGGCTATCATACTACGGATACGCTACAGCCTGGAGCGGGTTATTGGGTAAAAATGAGTCAAAACGGTGAGCTGATATTGAAATCCGATTCGATCGGTCCCACAGCGGATAGGATAAAGATTGTCCAGACATACGAACGACCACCAAGCCCCCCCGTCATATCGTTGTCCACAAATAATTCAAAGACAGAAATTGTATCACTTAAGCAAAATTATCCCAACCCGTTTAATCCCATAACAACAATTGAATTTGAAACTCGACAATCTGAAGGAGTCAGGATTGAAGTATTCAACTCGTTAGGCCAAAGAATAAGAATTCTTCTTGATGCGAAAGTTGAAGCGGGAACACATAAAATACGACTTGGTGCTACGGAGTTATCATCTGGTGTTTATTATTATCGAATCAAAACCTCTGGCGGATCAATCGTAAAAAAAATGATCATTACAAAATAGATCTCTAAATCATATAAAAATAATATGTACTATGACCCATATAGTTAATGATAAGAAACCATGTGTCGAGGCGAAGACCTATTGTCGTTCTCCCTAAATATAACGAAACGACGGAACTTACAGCCTTGTACTTGAAGTTCATTCCCGGAGGTGGGAGGAAAAATAATTTACCAAATATTGCCGGAGGTGGCTTATGAAATCTACCGCGTATTATCTCATCGTTTCTCTTCTTTTATTCACTCCGACGGATTTTATTTCTCAAACAACGACTTGGTATCCCGTCATTACGGCGACGATGAATCAATCGGAG
>CAIYYQ010000118.1 GCA_903930505.1 Methanobacteriota archaeon | reverse complement strand
GCCTGGAGAAAAATTTAGTTATGCGAACATCGGCTTTGAGCTGTTGGGTTTGATTATCAAACGGGTAACAAATCAATCGATAGATACATATTGTACGGAGCATATTTTTGAACCATTGGATATGGGTAACTCCAGTTATCATATGACTGATTTTAATGTAGGTGATCTTGCGGTCCCCTATGTTTGGAGGTTGGGTACCCATATCCCGTTGCCTCAGTATGATATCGGTTCTTCTGCAGCAGGCGGCATTCGAACCACTGTTTTAGATCTGTCTCATTTCCTTATTGCCCACATGAATAACGGGGTATACAACGGCAGCCGCATCCTTAATGAAGATACCATCAGTCTGATGCATACGATTCAGTATCCGAACACCTCTGATTATGGGTATCAATATGGTCTAGGATGGATCATAGATGATCAAGCAAACGGAGATACCTTTGAAGGCCATGCCGGGAGTGTATTTGGAGGTTTAACCTATATGTTTTATCGGGCTTCTGATCATGTTGGGTTTATCTTTTTCATTGACATGAACAGAGTGTTTAGTTTCGTTCCTCATCCCATTGAAAGTTTTTCATTGAAAGGGATTCAGTTTGCTTTGCTCAATAAAGCAAATGATTATTAAAAAAAATTGGTTAGTCGTATACAGACCTGGTTCATGATTCAAAGCATCGTAAAAGATATGTTTTTATAGAAACACGAGTTTTGAAAACGTGATTCGGAGAGAACGAACGATATGAAATGGTATGTAGAATTTTTGATTTTGTGTGTAATCGTCGTCATACTTTTCTATTTGTTTGGTAGTCAAAAATGGGGAGATTATAGTATTGTTATGGCTGTGGCATCAGGTTTTTTGATCGCAGGCGCTTTGTATGCAGAGTACTTTGCTGTGAAACAGGAAAAAAAGTTAGAACATGCAACTGAAACAGAGAACGCGGAAATACAAAAAAAGATCAATAAAACAAAGAAAATTTTATGGATTATCCTTCTTGCATTGGTTATTGTTGTGGTGTTACGATCGCAATATTTGGCTTAATATGAATCGAGACGACAGGCGGCTTTTAACTCTTGCTTATCTAGCAGCCCCTTGCGGGATTGCATTTTAGGGGCAACTAACAGGAAAAAATTGTATGACGAGCCACCAAAGTGATACGGAAAAAAAGTAAACTTTACTTATTTAACCTTCTTTGGATTCAATATTGATTCTATTATTTTAAAATCTTTTTCAGATATCATATCCTGTAAGCCGAGTAGAAGAGCATCTGTTATTGCTAAAATAGCAACGTTTCTGTCTATTTTCTCGTGTGAAAGTAATAACGTTATATCACTAGCACCTTTACGTATTTCTGGTTCATATTCTTTTTTGTAGATTTTATCTAGTATATCTAAAAAACATTCATTGAAGTAAATGTCTCGTAATATCTTCATTTTTCTTTCAAGTTCATTTCTAGGTTTTCTTTCACGCATTTTATTTCACCTCTCATATTTTTCTTTCATCGTTTCACCTTATCATTATTTTCTCATATAAATATTTTTCTTCCTTTAAAAATGTATCCTTATAGTTTAAATTTAGAGAGCTCCGTGCGGGATTGTATTTTTGAGGGTCTCTAACAGGAGAAAAAACGCTTCAGATAACGGGGATATCAACAACGATGGTTAGTTTTTGGAATGATGTGGATAACAATGCTTTTTCTGGAATTTTTTTCCAGCCATTTCTTCTCTTTTAGAATATACGATTCTTGATTACAAGATAATGGGCCATGTTATGTAAAGGTATTATAAGTACTATATAAGATACATTGAAAAACCGGCTATGGCAGGACCTTTTTTCGGGATTCAAGAATGAATCGTGCACGCTCATGACGTAGCATCTCGAAGGGTGTCATGCATTTGACATTCAAGCCAATGCAGACCATGGGGATTTTGATTCTCTTCGTAGAGTTGTCAGGTTTTTCATGGGTAACAACAGTATAACTGTGTGCTAATGCGTAAGCCACCAAGTAGTAATCAGCGACTTGGAGGAATGTGTTCACAGCAGCAGGATGATAATTCTGTGAGGTCGCCCAGGTGCTGACCGTGCTTAAAGCAGGAATAGTAGCGGTGTCAGGTACGAGAAAGAAGGTCTGCCCTCGCGGAGCAGCCCAAACAGAAAGTTCATCAGCGCCTGCAGCGATTTCGTCACCGACCTTTTCAATACTAAAAACAACTCCTTTTTTATTTTGATCAATCAACCAATCCCAGAAGGCAGGGCAGAAATCAAGTCCATAATGGAGGTTCTTTGCTTGGATGAAAACATCTGTGTCGATGAGATAGGGCATTAAATGACCCCCACACGTTGACCAAGGTTCTGGAATGTTTCCTGTTTAGAGAAACCGAGCAAATGGAAAGCGTCACTGTAAAGGGTTTGTCCTTCCAATGTGCTGATGACGAGGGCTTGCGCGAATCGTCTGCTGACGCGTGCGATCTGAGTCAGGTAGAAATCGCCTCCTCCTCCACCCGGTATTTTCTGTAAACGTTGCAACTCGTTTTTGTAGGCCTGCCACATCTGAGTTTGATTCAAACCGCCAGCATCATGAATTCGGCGTAGAATGACCAACGTGCTAACCTTAAAATATTTCGCGAGCCTATTCATCTCTTCAGGTAGTGGATGATCTTTGCAGTATTCTTTACGGATTACTTCAAGGGGAACCAATAGTTCGGCTGCTACCTTGTTGCACCATTGTTCGATCTCGTTGTTAGGCACCTCGGATGCTTCAGCATCGGAAAGTGCCGATCTTCCGAGCCATATATGGGCTATTTCGTGTGCAAGGGTGAACATCTGAGCGGCCTTTGTGTCAGCGCCGTTAATGAACACTAACGGTGCGATGTCGTCCGAGAGAGCGAATCCGCGGAACTCTTGCGGATCCAGCTTTCGGTGGTTATTAGAGCCAACAACGCCGTTCACCATCACAAGGATGCCTATTGTGTCGGCTTGAACAATGAATCGTCGAAGCGCTTCCGTCCAAGTAGGGACGTTACTTCGTTCATCGATATCCATGTCGAGAGTTTGACGTATCTCGGTTGCAGTGCGCACGACGTCGTCGTTCAACGTGACTTTGCCGACAAATGGAAGTGGCTCGTCACCCATGGATCGTGAGAAATTCCGATACCACTCTTGCCGCTGCTGGCAAAGATAGATGGTCTCCAGGAGGTCTGGACTGGGTAAGCATTCTTGATTGTTGATGATTTTGCGATAATCTGGGATCGGCACCTTTTCTTCTAGCGGATGCGTAAGGAAGAGGTATCCAATAGGCGTGCTTGTTGCATTAGCGAAATTTTCAAGTTGCTTTAGGGTTGGACAGCTGGTTTCTCCTAACCAATTATTAAGTTTTGGGAAACGTGCAGCTAAGTCTTTCGTATTTTGGCCAGAACGGCGTATAGCCCATTGAAGCATTTCTGGTTTGATTTCTACGCGCTCCATGTTATCAATCCTAATCACTCCGCCTGTTGTAATAATTCATAGATATATATACGGAGACTATTTTCGAAGAAGAAGCGAGCATATAAAAATATCGCTTTACTTCCTCCGGATTTGACTTTAAAGAACTAAAAAATGTCCTATTTGGCACATATCCTACAGCTGGGGATTGAATGATCTGCAATGGTCGAAAATATATGTTAAAGCTAGATGATTACTATATAATTACTATAGTAAAATCTGAAAAAGTTTATTAGGGTTGAGTTAACTAAATCATTGCTGTATGGCAGAGAACCAAGTCATCTCCAACATCAGCCGTGATCCTTTGGACCGCATCCATCATTACCTGGATGATTTCGTCCAAGCATATACTTCTGGGTTTTTAAAGTTTCGCATCGGTAAACGATATTGTAGGCCCTTCCGTGACCAGGAGATAGGTATCAATCTGCGGAGGGCTATAGGAAAGATTGCTAACAAGGTTGAAAGTGAAAATTCACAGGAAATATCTAATTTTTTTTGTATTTACATCGGTCTCATCATGTTAATCACAGGCGTAAAATAGGCAGTCAAAATGGCATCGAAAGCGCATATAAAATGCATCCCTGAGCGGAACTCTGTGGATAATGAATCTGAGTTACGTAATCGCTATCCAAATCTAGTCTATTTCAAGGAGAAAAACTGTGATGATTGTGACAAAAGGTGCGAGATTCCGTCCATGGAAGTTTTCGCCTGTATGTTCGAAAAATTATCGAATAAAAAAAACAGAGGGAATATGGAGGCATGATAAAATGAAGATAGAAAACGAAAAAAATAAAACCTTATACATACAAATAAGCTCAGCTCTATTAAGAACCGTAGTCAGAATCATTGGAGGGCTAAAGGCAGAAACAGCAAAACTCTGTATCACACCAACGAGGATCAATATCATCGCCTTCGATGACGCAATGGTGGCGATGATGTTCCTGACATTGGAACAGAGTATTTTTGAAAAATTCCAAGCTGCTCAATTTGAGATAGATGTAGACTTGAATCGCTTAAAGGAGATCGTAAATCTTGCAAGGACAGACGATCTCATCACAATTAAATTTGATTACAAAAATAATCAATTGGTTATAAATTTAGGCAATTTGGAAACGCGCATGGGGATTCTTGATTTCAATGAAGGGCTGAACGCGCCTCCATCGTTGTTGAACCAATCGGGTCAGATAGTATTACATGTTGATGAACTAAAAAGAGGCATCGCTGCTGCCGAATTTGTAGCAGAGTCGGTATCTTTGAGTATAGATCCAGAAAAATTTGAACTCAAAGCAGAGGATAATGCAAATTCAGCACACCTCACCTTGTCAAAGAAAGACCTTGTAGAACATGAGAGCAATGCAATT
>CAIYYQ010000117.1 GCA_903930505.1 Methanobacteriota archaeon | reverse complement strand
TCCATTCAGGATCATCGGCCAGGCCCTGTTTCATCCAGATGATCTTTGTAACACCCAGAGCTTTCCTGTATTCGCCCTCGAGTTCTTCTGTGTATTCTCCTTCTACACCCAGGTATTGATATCCAGAGTCTTCGATTGCATTTTTCATGTCAGATACAGATGTCTTTGTGGGGTCAAAGGTCACATATGCTTTTTCAGAGCCAAGGTTCACATTCACACTTATAATTCCGTCAAGTGTTTTCAGCGCATTTTCAATGGTTTGTACGCACATCGCACAGGTCATTCCTGATATTCTGATTTCGATTTTTTTCTGTTCGTTTGCCATATTGATACATCACCCCCACAGTAATTTGTTACTAACGAATACCCTTTTCTTTATAAATGTATTTTTCACTCTTGAATCAGAGTTGTTACATTGAAATACCCATACATGATGATACACCACTAAGACTCTAAGGACTATATCATGAAGCTGAAACAAATACCTGCAGATTTCATCGTAGAAGAAATTCCTAGTCTTGAGTTTACAAAAGATAAGCACGATCATGCCGTCTACCTCATGGAAAAACAAGAAATTGATACCTTTGAGGCGTTACGTTTTCTCTCAAAAAAAACACGTGTTCCCTTGTTTGAGATCGGATACGCAGGATTAAAAGATAAACATGCGCTCACCAAACAATATATTTCCCTTCCTGCACATTACTCGATCCCCCAAATTTCTATTGATAATGTGAAACTTACATTTGTTGGATATCATCAGAAAAAAATAAAGATCGGAGACCTTCAAGGAAACAAATTTTGGATTACGGCACGCGATGTGAAACAAACTGAATTGAAACAAATCGCGGAAAGAGCGCAAGTCATACCTTGTTTTGGCGTCCCAAATTATTTTGATTCACAACGATTCGGAAGCGTCATCAACAACGAGTTTATCATAAAACATATCATTGAAAAAAAATATGAGCAAGCAGTAAAGATTTTTCTCACAGCATATCTGAAATCAGAACGCAAAAACATAAAAGATGAGAAACGAAAACTTCTTTCACAGTGGAATAATCTAACCAATATCTCCGTGCGCACAAGGGAACTTGCATTGGTAATCACAGAATATCGTAACACAGGCAGTTGGCTTACTGCGTACAAAAGAATCCCTGCGCATCTTCGAGAGATGTACGTTAATGCATACCAGAGTTTTTTGTGGAATGAATGCGTAAAAGAAACACTGAAAACATGCATCACGAAAGAGAAGTTGTATCCAGTTGAATACGCGACCGGGTCACTGCTTTTTTATACTATGCTTACCGATCAAGAACAAGAACGAATCCCCGAATTTTTCCCTACATTAAGTTCAACGGTTATTCTCTCCGAGTTTGACCAACAGATTGTAGATCGTGTGATCACCAAACAAGGGATTACGCTTGCGGATTTCGATATTGAAGAAGCAACTACAAATTTTTTTAAAACACGGAAACGATCAATTCGTTTACAACCGAAAGATTTTATAATTTCTGAACCGCAACAAGATGAAATCAACAATAAAAACAATGATCAGCGGTTTAAAATCACTGTCTCTTTTTCTTTACCGCAGGGAAGTTATGCAACATTGATTACGAAGCGATTGTTTGGCAATTAATTCTCCATTGAAAACCAAACCGAAAACAACTTTATTAGGATCATAGTTGTTTTGTTAACGTTTTACAATTCTCAACAAGAATATTGATTTCTTCTTTTGTTGCATTATCAATATGAACTCCACCAATTGCAACAACAGTCACCTTGAATTTTAGGCATGCGGCCTTTGCAAGTGGTTTTAACACAACATCATCATAATGTCCATGCAATTTGAGTACTTGTGGAGTTTTTCCTGGTTCGCAAAGTACCATACCGCCGATATGCGGTTTTTCCCCACCACCAAGAATAAAAAGAATGTCATCTCCAATCATTTTTTGTTTAAGCCAGACCTTGTATTTTCCCTTACCGCAGGTAATCATCGACATCCACTTTTTTGTATTTCACTATTTCATATTTACTTTTATCAACATCAAAAGGAATCGTGGCATCGACACCAACTTTAGTTGTCAACGCCTTTTTTCCTTCTTCTTGTTTGGATGAAGGATCAAGAGAACTTCCAGGCTGATCTTTTTTTATAATCAAATCTTTGTCTCCCTGAAACCGTGTTGCAATAGACCATTCAACCGCATTTGGGTTGTAGATATCGACATCGCTGTCAACAATCACGACATGTTTCATGCTTTTATGGCCGATAAATGCTGCTTCAATCGCATTCTTTCCATCATCAGCATGTTTTTTTTCAATCTGAACAATGCCATGAAGCCAGGATCCGCCACCAAGGGTCACAAGCACATTTTTACATGTTACAACCTTACTCACAGAATCATAAATCGTTGGTTCTTTTGGCATCCCCATCAAAATCTTATGTTCCAATCGCCCAGGGATCAATACTTGGTACATGGCATCCTTACGATGCGTAATACAATCAACAACAAACACAGGTTCCTTTCGTTCGAAATCCCGAGTCTCAGTGAGATCAAGAAATGGTCCTTCGCTGTCAACATCTTTTGTGAGTCTGCCCTCTAAGACAAATTCAGAGTCAGCAGGGACCTCAAGGTTTTTTGTTTTACATTTCACGAGTGGCGCAGGATCAAGTGCATTCCCAATGGAGAATTCATCCACCCCAGATGGCGGGCCAAGTGACGCAGCAACCATAGTAGCTACGGAGTTTCCGATGCAGACAGCCATCTCAAGATCACCTGTGGTTTTATCGTAGGTGGTTCGTGTCTGTCTGCCTTTGATGAGACGTGCGGTGAACGTGTTTTTTCCTCGTTGCATGAGTCGATGATAGGCAACGTTACGACCGGTTTGCGGGTCTTTTATGGTTGCAACGGTTGCTGTCGCATATCTGCCTCCGTCACCAGGCAGATGAAAAAGTAAAGGAAGGCTATCAAGATCAGGGTTTTTTACCACAATTTCCTGACAAGCTGCTTTTTCCACCATCTTTGGTTGTTTTGGATGCCGCAATGCATCAACCAGTTTGAAAAGCAGTTGTTCTTTTGTTGTTCCTAGTGCCTCTGCGATGATATCGCGACTTGAGGTGATACCACCAAACACAGGAAAATCATAGCCTTTGACATGCTCAAAAATTGTGGGTTGTTCGTTCAGCGAATACAAGATGCTTGCAAGTTCGTATTTCGTCGAAACCTCTTTTTTGATGCGAATGAGTTTGTTTTGCTTTTCAAGATGCGCAAGAAAATCACGCAGATTCATCTTTTTCCCCTCTCAATATTTTATATTATCGTACAGCGCCAATCACGGTTTTTAGCACTTGAAAACCTTCTTTTTCAATTGCGGTTGCAACCTGCTCCTGCAACGTTTTTCCAGGAGTAAGCGCAATCATGTTACCTCCAAGTCCGCCACCAGTGAGTTTTGCTCCAATTGCACCATTATCACGAGCAACATCAACAAGAAAATCAAGTTCCCTTGAAGATACTTCTATCTGCTGCAGCAATTTATGGTCTTCATTCATGAATTTGCCAATATCCTCAAGATTATGTTCCATCAATGCGCGTTTCGCAAGAAACGCAACGTTTTCCGCACGATCAAAAACCTCTGCGTATTTCGCAGGATGTTTCTCTTTGCGTTCTTTTACCCCGGCAACCGCTGCGACGGTATTCGTTACTTTTCCTGTGTTTCCCATCACGATTTCGATTGGGTTGCGAATAGGGATTCGTTCGATCACATCAGGATTTCCTTTTTCAAACCAGATCAACCCACCATAGGTTGCTGCAGTGTTATCAATTCCAGAAGGCGTCCCATGGTACCCTTTTTCACCTTCGTACGCAATAGCATTAATCTGCTCATCAGTAAGAGTCAGATTATGGTATTGCGCAAGGGCACGCGCAATAGCAACACAAGATGCAGCACTTGCTCCGATACCACTTGCCGCATACAGATCACCACCAAGAACGATTTTCACTCCTTTTGTTATGGGGTCAAGCTTCATCGCTTTCAAAATAAGGTTCAGTGATTCTTTCTGCTGATCAAGTTTATCGACTTTGTATTTTGGTGTAGCACCTCGGTTATCCTCAAGTTTTACCTCAGAATGCTCATAGGGTTCTATTTTTGCGGTTGTATGTTTCCCAATCGCAGAAACAATCGCAGGGATCCCATAGACCACAAAATGTTCGTTAAATAAGATTACTTTTCCGAATCCAACGCCCTCAGCTTTCATTGATATCACATTTTTTTATAATTTTTCTTCCCCATTGTTTTGAGTGGTTACAATACGAAAATCAGTATATTATGGTTTTCCTCAAGGTTTCTCCTTAGTTTGTAAGAAATGCTTTGTATGCAAGGTATGCAGAGTACACATCTACTTTACTTGTGATTTCAAAGGGTGCATGCATTGAAAGAACTGGTACTCCAAGATCAACGACCTCCATACCGAGTCTCGCGAAATATTTCGCAACTGTTCCACCGCCGCCTTTGTCTACCTTTCCGATTTCTCCAGTCTGCCAGGGGATTTTCATCTTGTTTAAAAGATTACGGATTTCTCCAACATATTCCGCGGATGCATCGTTTGCACCGCTTTTTCCTGCATGACCCGTGTATTTTGACATGGTGATCCCGCTTCCAAGAACAGATGCGTTTTTCAGTTCAAAAACCTCGGTGTAGTTTGGGGTCACCGCAGAGTTCACATCCGCAGAAACCACAGTTGATTTCAACATGACGCTATCAGCATCTGCATGAGGATCAAGTGATTTGATAAGTGATCGCAGGAACGTGTTCACTTGAGCAGTTG
>CAIYYQ010000116.1 GCA_903930505.1 Methanobacteriota archaeon | reverse complement strand
CGCAAAAAATGGTTCAAATTTGATTTATGATCTTACGCGATTTACTGATGAGACCTTAAAAACAGATAACCCTGTGTCTGTGATTATGATCTCGCAAAAAGATGTGCTTGGTGAATTGGACTCATCAGCGCTAAGTACGTTTAAGCGAAGTAACAGTATTTTATTGAACAAGTATACGCGTGATGAACTTTTTGATATTGTGAATCAACGAATTACTCTTGCGTTTCATCCAAACACGGTTGCACCACAGAGTGCTGAGTTGATAGCAGATATTGCGAGTCAATGGGGTGATGCCAGGTTTGCAATTGAGCTTCTTTGGAAAGCAGGGATGTACACAGATGAACTTCATCTAGATCGTATGCTGCCTGAACATGTCCGCACCGCAAAAGCTGAGACATATTCTGTGGTTACTGAAACAAAACTGAAAAATCTTGGGAAACATCAGATGCTTACGTTACTTGCGGTTGCAAAACGCCTGCAGAAAGAGTGCTCTGCATATGTGAACACGGGGGAAGCTGAGAAAACCTATGCAATCTCCTGTGAAGAGTATAACGAGAAACCCAGGGCTCATACGATGTTTTGGGGTTATTTAAAAGAACTTGAGAACGCAGGGTTTATTACTCTGAAATCTTCTGGGAAAGGTCAGCTTGGTACGACACAGTTGATTTCGTTACCAGATATTCCTGCAGCAGTAATCAGGGATAAGTTGGAACAGTTATTGAAATAATTCTGAGGAAGCACAGTAGATGTTCACTGGGCATTTTTGGCAGCGTGGTTTCTTTTTGCAGTAGTTTTTTGCGAGTTCAACGATTAAGGCATGGAACTGCTTGTAGAGAGGTACGAGGTCTGTTGTCGTATAGATTTTACGTAGATTCTCCTGAAAATATTTTTGGGTTCCCTCATATGTTTTTTCTTCTACGTTGAAGGGTAATCGTTCACAGAGTCGTTTTGTATACGCATCAACAACAAAAATAGGAAGATCTCCAGCGTATAGAATGATTGAATCAGCGGTTTCTGGGCCTATTCCATGTAATGAAAGCAGCTCCCGTCGTATTTCTTGTAGATTTCTTCTGAAAAACACGTTGATATTACCATCGTAGTTTTTCTGTAGGTATAAAGCGAGATTCTTGAGTCGTTTTGCTTTTTGATTGAAGAAACCGGATGGTTGAATTAATGTTTTTAGTGTGTTTTCGTCGAGTTGTGCGATTTGTTGTATTGTTAGAACATTGTGGTTTTTTAGGAGAAGTAATGCTTTTTCTACGTTTGACCAGGCTGTGTTTTGTGTGAGAATTGCTCCTATCATCACTTCAAATCTGGGGTCACTTTTGTTTTTTTTATGGTAGTGTTCATCAATAGGCCACCAGTGTTGTTGTCCGAAATGGTTGAGAAGACATTTATAGAGTTTATCCGGAGGCAAAGGCATAGTCTTCCTCAAAGATATCTAAAGGGTTATAATGAGTGTTCGACGAGATAAATGATCTCTGTGGTTTTTTTTGATGTGCTTTGTTGTAATTCATTTAACTCGCGGGAGATATTGTCGACAAATACGGAATCTTGTATTGAATTCAGATTAATCCGTACGTTGAGTATCGCTGCTTCTACTCCTGCTTTTGCCATTAATGCGGACACTGCAGCATCGGTAATCGAGTTTTTGTTTCCTTTTTCTGCGACAAGTTTTGCTACATCGAGGATTCGTGAGCAGG
>CAIYYQ010000115.1 GCA_903930505.1 Methanobacteriota archaeon | reverse complement strand
TGCTGCTCCTTATAAATATCCTCGGGAGATTGAGTTTGTTGATGAGCTTCCTAAAACACAGAGCGGGAAGATCAAGCGAAAGGAATTAAGGGAACGGGAAATGAAAACGAAAGGAGTGATGAAATGAACATCATCGTCTGTGCAAAACAGGTTGTAGATGTCTCAGAAATAAAAATTGATTCGCAAACACAAAAACCAATTATTACAGGTATTGCAAAAAAAATTAGTGATATCGATAAGAATGCTTTAGAGGAAGCGATTAGAATAAAAGAAAAACATGGTGGGAAAATTACCGTGATTACCGCAGGTCCTGCTGATGCGAAAGAGCGAATAAAGGAGTTGTTGGCCATGGGTGCTGATGAAGGAGTACTCATTGTTCCTCCAGAAAACGCAGATTATGCGATGATCTCACATATTCTTGCTGGTGCCATAAAAAAAATCGGTTCATACAATATTGTGCTGTGTGGTGAGGCATCAATTGATATGTTTTCTGGTCAGATGGGGCCACGGATTGCTGGGTTTCTTGGTATTCCTCAGATTACCTATGCTCAGAAAGTATCTGCTGAAAAAGAAAAGGTTGTTTCTGAACGTAACCTTGGTGATAAAATAGTTACGATGGAATCGTCGTATCCTGTGTTGATCACCGTGACAAAAGAAAGTAACGTGCCGAGATTGCCTAGTTTGATGCAGATACTTGGTTCTGCAAGTAAACCATTACAGGTGTGGTCGTTGGATTCTGTTGTCTCAGGAAAACTTATTCATAAAGTTTCTACTCTTGAGGTTAAAGGGGTGCCGATGCAGCGTAAAAACATTGTGTACAAGGATGATATTGATCAGTCTGTTGAAAAGCTTGTCAATGATCTTGCAAAAGAAGGAGTGTTGAGGTGAACAGTATGGTGCTTGTGTACTCTGATGAAAAAAACTTACTCTTGGAACTTATTCATCTGGGAAAAGATCTTGCAAAAGACGAAAAAAAGAAGGTGACTGCGGTTATTATCGGACCGGATCATCATTCAAAAGAGTACATTATGCACGGGGCAGATTCTGTTGTGGTCGTTGATTGTGCTATTCATCCGTTTAAAGCTGAGGAATACACTGAGATTCTTGCTGAAGTGATTAAAGAAACCAGTTCTGAGATTGTTCTTATCGGGTCAAATAAAAACGGTAAAGAGCTTGCTCCGCGTCTAGCCGCATTTTTTGATACGGGTTGTATCACCGATGGAACAAAAGTGTATATGAAAGAAAAAAAACTCACGGTAGAACGCATTGTGTATAGTGGAAATGCTGTTGCGGTGGAGCAGTTCACATCAAAACCTGAGATTGTAACAATTCCCTCAAAAGTTATGGATCCACTGCCAAAAGACGAGAACCATAAAGGAGACGTAGTCAAAAAAACGATTCCTGTAAAACCATCACCGTCAAAGATCGTATCGGTTCATGAGATGAAATCTGAGAGTGTAAATGTTGAGGCAGCAGAAATCATTGTATCCTGTGGTCGCGGGTTGAAAAACAAACAGGATATACATCTGATCAGCGAGCTTGCTGAGGTGCTTAAAGGAAGAACTGTTGGGTGTTCCCGGCCGATTGCCGCGGATTTGAAATGGTTATCAGAAGATCATTGGATTGGTTTGTCTGGTCATAAGGTAAAACCAAAATTGTATATTGCGGCAGGGATCAGCGGTCAGATTCAACATATCGCAGGTATGCGTGACTCAGGGATTGTTGTTGCAATCAACAAAGATCCTGATGCATTGATCTTTAAATCAGCGGATTACGGGATTGTCGGTGATCTGTACGAAATAATCCCGAAACTCACTACAGCACTTAAATCAAAGATGGAGTAACGTTCATTTTATGGGGCGAGACGAAGACAAAGCATTACTTTCAAAGATTCCAAAAGAACAATTAATGGATTTTTTGTTTCTTCAGTTGAGAAACCTCTGGGCTGTTGACGGGTTATATTTCCTTGAGATTGAAAAACAATGGGGAACCAAGGCAGCAACTGAGATTGATTGTACCGTTTGGGAAATCATGGGCAAAATAGAGGCACGAAAACTCAAAGAATTTTTCCAGATCAAAGGTAATGATATTGCTGCGTTGATGAATGCGTTACGACACACATGCTGGGCGCTTGATCTTGAAGACAACGAAGTCGTTGTGGAAAAAAACCGTGCAGTAATAAGGAACACTTGTTGTCGTGTGCAGAACACCCGACTTAGTAAAGGATTACCAGAGTTTGGGTGTAAACCAGTTCGACTCGGGTTCTTGAAAGCATTTGTAAAAGAGTTTAACCCAGAAATAAGTGTCAGATGTAATGTCTGCCCTCCTGATAAACACTCTGATGATTTGTGGTGCGAGTGGGAATTCACACCAAAAAAGGGGAATAATCAATGAAAACCGGAAGAGAATATAAAGAAAGTCTGCGGAAAATGCGGCCGAATATCTACAAGTTTGGTGAACTGATTAAAGATGTGACGATGCATCCTGCGACGAAACGAACAATTGAGGGTCATGCACAGATTTTTGATGCCGCTAAAAAACCAGAATACAAGGATCTTCTTACAAAAAACTCTTCATTAATCAATAAACCTGTTTCACGATATCTTTCCCTTATTGAAAATGCAGATGACATGATTGCGAACGTGAAGATGAAGCGACTCATGTTTAATCTCACTGGGACATGTACTGGTGGGCGATGTGTCGGGTTTAATACATTAAATGCTATGTGGGCGACAACCTATGATGTCGATAAGGAGTTTGGAACTGAGTATCATCTGCGGATGAGTGCGTGGCTGCGGGATGCGCAGGAGCGAGATATCACGCTTTCCGGGGCATTGACTGATGCAAAAGGGGATCGATCAAAGTCACCTTTGCAGCAGAAAGATCCAGATATGAGTCTGCGAATTGTTGAGGAACGTAAAGATGGTATTGTGGTTCGTGGTGCAAAAGCGATGATTTGTGGTGTTGCCGCATCAAATGAGATTTTTGTGATGCCTGGGACTGGATACAAAGAGGAAGAAAAGGATTATGCGGTATCGTTTGTGGTTCCTCGAGATGTTGAACATTTGACGATTATTGAATCTCGACGGCCGAGTGATACACGGGAACTTGAAGATGGTTTTGATATCCCGGTAGATATAGGTGGGATTACCCAGGCGTATTTGTTATTTGATAATGTGTTTGTTCCAAAAGAACATGTATTTATGTGTAAAGAGTATGGATATTCGTTGAAGGCGGTAATGAATTTTATTGCCCCGTATAGATCTGCGATTGGTGGATGTGTCGCTGGACAAGGCGATGTGATGGTTGGTGCTGCTGCCTTGATGGCGCGGGCAAATGGGTTGTCTGAGAAGGTGTTTCGGGAGAAACTCACGCAGATGATGATCAACAACGAGACCACGTTTGGGATGGGGATCGCAGCAAGTGTTCTTGGGAGTAAACATCCGTCTGGGGTGTGGATTCCTGATTTGTTATTGTCGAATGTGAATAAGGTTCATGTGGGAACACTTCCCTATGAGACGAAAAGACTTGTGCAAGATATTGCAGGGGGTATTGCAGAGACCGGGTGTCTGCCATCCTGTAAGGATATCAATGATCCTAGGTATGGGAAGCTTCTGCAGAAGTATCTCTCTGCGAATTGTTCAGGGGAGACACGGGCGAAGATTGCGCGGTTGATTGAATGGCTGACGATAGGTGCAGGTGTTCCTGGGTGTATGCATGGAGGCGGGTCTCCTGATGGTGCGAAACTTATAGTGAATGCGCAATCTGATCTGAATAAATACATTGAATTTGCACGGCGGCTTGCTGATATCAAGGAGTATATTCCTGTGGAATCGAAGAAAAAATAGGGAAAAGTTGGTTTTTTTAAGTTTTTTCCAGAAACATTTATATATATAGAAACATAATATAAATGCTACATTGTGAAGTATGTTGTACAGAACGAGAGAACAAAAAAAGTAAGAGATGTACAACAAAGTTTAAATATTGAGAAAACAAAACACAATAGAGAAAAGTCCATAAGGTGAAAAAACCATGAACGAAAAACGAATAAAAAGCATAGGAATTCTTGCTGCCTTTATAATGATCTCTACGACCTTCACTGCAGTTACTGTGCCTGCGTTTGTACTAGTTGAATGGCCAATTGGAGGCGATCCAGTCTATTCACTTGATATGAAGGTTTGGAATCCAGAAACAAGTACATGGGTTGATTCACTACATACTGATGTTGGAGCAATCCTTCGATATAATATAACTATAGAATATCTAAATGATAATAGCCTTTATAATATTCGTATTGTTGATGCCCTTCCAGCATGTTTGCAGTATGTAGAGGGAAGCGCAACATTTGTGAACTCCTATAATCAAAGACCTAATGAAACAATCGCTGGTAACATCATTTATTGGAATTTCACGAATTCGCATCAATTAGTGTTAGATAACGATAAACCATATCTCTTTATCGAGTTCGAAGCTCAGGTTATTTATTGCGATAAAGCAGTTAATACAGTTACCGTCAATGCAATGGAATCAGGTATTGAACTGCCGACAGCCACGACGAGTGTAGAAGTACAAATAAATTCGTTACGATTTTTAAAACAAGTAAGAAACAAAGGAGAAACATGGTATGATGAAATCACAGCGATCGGCGGCGATGTCATTGCGTTTAGATTTGCAGTAGACTACTATGGTGTGTATAATGTCACAAATATGACAATTACAGATCATTTGCCATCAGGTTTGGTTTATTCTGGTCTAAACCTATTAAATCAGAATATCAGTGTATCCGAAAATAAGACGATCGTATGGGTGAATTTCACTGATGTTATTTTGAATAATACGAAACCAAGCATTAACATTACATTCTTAGTAAATGTTACTGCATCTGAACCTCAGTTAATAATAAATGCAGCAGAGCTTGGTTATAATGAAACGACACACGATAAACCACTCTTCTACCGTACTGATAGTGCACTAATTACTATTATTTCGAATAGTCCACCTAATGTACCGAATAAACCATCTGGAGAAAGATTTAATCAACTTGGATGGGGATTGATAAATACTCCTTATGATTTTAATACAAGTTCAATTGATCCAAATGGTGATAAAATACAATACGGTTGGGATTGGGACGATGGAACTTCTGTTGAATGGTCTGGATTTTTTAACTCTGGTGCAAACG
>CAIYYQ010000114.1 GCA_903930505.1 Methanobacteriota archaeon | reverse complement strand
TCTGAACATTAATATCATTCATTATGATAGTAAAATCCATCTTATTTGTATCGAAAAAATTAATCTGTATTCCGTCAGGAATATCCGTAATTTGAAAAGCACTTCCAGGATCCAACCATGCCTGTACAAGCGTATTGTTCAGAGACGTGTTCCAGGCTTTCGGATATTTCGTAGTAATATTAATTTGTGAGACCTGTGGAATAACTGTAGTGGTGTTACATGAAAACATGGTCTGTATTGGATACGATCCATATCCACTTAACGACGTTTTTCCACCGATTCCTGAGATTCTTACCATGTAAAAATTAGCTGACCCGCCAGCGATAAATAGCGATGGCCTGGTCACCATCGCGTCCCCAGAGGATTGATGTAAAACGATCGCCCCGTTCTCGTAAATATACGACTGATCAAGGAAATACGTGTTTTTTGAGGAATATTTAATGATTCCCATTTGTGAATAGGAGACGGTTTGTGTCGCGTTTGTGATATTTATCATATATTCATTAAATACGATATCCAGCGAGCCATATGCACGTTGGGAGACGAGAAACTCCATCTCTTTGCTCCCCAAGGTTATCGATGTTGATATGGGAATGATTTGCTTGGTTGTTGTTTGGGTATCAATTGCGAATTTCAACTGGTTAAACTGGTTCGCGACCGCGTCCATATGCTCTGCTTCTTTTTGTGTCATCCACTTTGGAACATACACGGTTTGAACGATCGAGATAACAGATAAAATCAGACCAACCGATAACACGGCAACAAGGACGCCGGCTACGGCATCGTTTGAATGATGAAGATTCCGAATGCTGTGTTTTTTTCTTTTCATATCTCTCATTTTCCTTTTCAGTTTTGTTGTGTTAATTAATTCATGGGTGCGATATCTACCCGAGCCGCGTTATTTCTTGAATTAGGGTCGACAAACCAGGCATAGGAGGGTTGCAATACTGCAGTGTTCGTTATAGAATGGAAAAGAAGGGCGAACTGTTTATGAATAGATACACAGAGCTCTTGATATGTTGAAACATTATAGACCCATCCCCCAGGGGTAAACGATGGAGCGTAGTGGCCAGGTTGTGGAAACGTGAGGTTATTTTTTAACCAGGGAATATCGATATAATATGGTGCAGTGTTAATTGCTTGAACATTAAACTCATCGTTATCATCCATCTGAAGAGTGTTGCGTAGATAAGCTAATGCACTTTCAGCTGATTGTTGGGAACACGTATATCCAAGACAATCAGAATAACAATTCCATATATGATCGTATCGACCTTTCTCCATACATATAGTAGGAGCCCCATCGGTAATCACGTCGATGATCTGTCTATTTCCTGGGTTAAAATGTCTTGAACCGAGTCCCTGCCATGATGTTCCTTGGAGATAACCATTTGTGTCATTTGATAAGATATCTGCGGCAAGATAAATTCCCATAGCTGTAGGAGTTGGACCCCCTTTTTGCGATATACTTCGAATGGCAGATGCGACTGTGTGATTATTTGTTTGATTTATCACGATTGGTCCTGCTTCTAATGTGGTGTCAGAGATGCCAAAGTGTAACTGGGAAGTGAAGCCAGCAAATTGAATGACTGTGAGTTCTACCGAGCCATCCTGAGAAAAACACCGGGGATCTTCCACTGCTGTTGCTACCCCCTCCAGCATTGTTGTCCAATCAGCAGGTTGAATACTTCCAGATCCGTCTAAAAGCATTGCCAGTTGAGTGAAACCGGTTGTTGTTCCAACTTCATTAATACCTGCAGTTATTTGAAGTGTACAAGACTCACTTGTGTTCAGTGTATCTATCGTCCAGATGCCAGTGCTAGGATCATACGTTCCCTTGGTCGGCGTATCGCTTATACAGGTTAATTCATTTGGTAATTTGTCCTTTATCTGAACATGTGTGGCCGCGATATTTCCCCCTAAATTTTTTGCAGTGATCGTAAATACTACATTGCTGTGAATATCTGGAAAATCTTTATCCGCTACCATTTTGACTTCGATATCGCACGTCGGGGGAATCGTGATGATAGCATCCATCACCATCGAATTTGTTTTTGCGTCAACAACTTGAGCTTCAGCGTTTGGATAATCCTCATCATAGTCAAAAGAATACACCAGTCGTTCGCCGATATTCCAAACACCATCCGCTTTTCCCTTTTCGTCTAAAAGCTCTCCAGCAGTTGTTTGTACAAGAGATTGGTTACATACTGTAAGGAAGACTTTTGTATCTAAACCGAGTGGCTCGCCACCGTAATGATCTAGAATAAGATTATTTCCTTCTGCCGTGCAGACGATGTTTACCGTTGGTGCAGGCGTGGGTGGTTGTATGGAAAAAACGGAAAGTGATACGACGGAGAACAGGGATACCGTTATTCCTAATAAGAGAAGGGTCCCAATTATTTCTGATACTGCATTGTTTCTCCTTGTATTTTTCATTTTTCTACACCGTTTAGTAAATTCAAATATATTTATATTTTTATATAAATTAGACACTTTATATAATTTATTGGAAAATTTTCGAATTTTTGGAAATAATTCGAACAAAAATCTTAGGCGCGACGACTACATCGTCTTCATGATATCATCCCAGATATCTTTGAACCCATCCGCCAACCTATACAATCGATACTTTGTAAGAAAAAACATCACTGTTTTTCTATCTTTTATAACATAGCCTCTCTCATCACCAAAGGTATTCACATCGATGATCCCACCGTGTAATAATTTATTCATATGGTACGTAAGAGTTGACGGTGGAATATCAATGCTTCGCAAAAGATCCCTATGTTGCAACACCCGCTTCTGCAACAAAAGAAGTACAATATGTAACGGGATCTTGTGTCTAAGAATTGAAAGCAATCGTCGTTCCTTTGCCCCAATGTCGCTATTCCCCATATAGTATCGCCGGTAACCAACCTCTTTCGAAGTGACAACAATGCCGCCCTTCTCCAGTTGTAACAGATGATACTCTGCGAGAGAAACCCGCATACCCAGCATCTCCGCGATCTCACTGAGATAAATCCCTGGATTCTCTGCGATCAGCGTACAGATCTGTTTTCTGATCTCCTGGATCTTCCGATGATGAACTCCTTGCAAACGCGGATCAATATAACATTGCTTATCTCCATGCTCTGATACGGTAACAATGAGACGCTTATTCTCCATCTCAGCGAGAACATCCTTTGTTTGGGAAACATCCAGGTTCGTCATCTCCGCGATTTTACTGAGATACAACCCTGGGTTTTTTGCAATGAGATCATAGATTTTCTTCTGGTTTTCACCGTGCAATATTTTCTTCATATTTCTGTCTCTTCAATGGTACGATAAAGAGCAGGATTGGAATGACCCTGCCAAATCCTCATTATTATATGAATGATGTGTTCTGTGATACTCATGAAAAGGAAATGATAGGTGAACAGCACCTCTTTTAATATGAAGGGAAAGAACGTGGCTGTGATGTACTGAAGCGGCTGGATTTTTTGCTTCCAATATTTTATAAAAGGTAAGAGAAACAATGCCAATGAAAAAAAATTTATACGAGCGGCATGAAATATTTTCTCAATCTCTCTTGTGCTCACGTTCCATCGATCCCTACAATCACCTTGAATTATAATTAGTTATTCCCTCCCCAGGCAGCCCGTGTATCAACAACACAAATATATTTCGTCAATAACCAGTAAATGCACATTCTGATAATACATTGTTTTTTCATAATTCTTATTTTCCCCCCTAGCTTTTACATCGTTATTTCTTCAATTTTTTTATAGTTATTTCTGAGGAACACGGTTATTGTTCGTGTTATTATATCTAAGTTGATGTATATTATTTACATACTTTATTGGAAGAAATTCGAATTTTTGGAAAGTTTTAGAACAAAAAAGCGGAAGAAATGTATAAGATATTGTTACAAATGATACGAGTCTTGGTTCTACGAAAAAAGAAAATGGTTACAGTAAAAATTTTTTAAATGATGATACCCAAGTAAGTAACAAAGATACGAAACGCACAGGGTTGACGATCATGAAGTAGCATTGTTCACAACGAGCAAAAGAAAAAGAAGGAGGTCTTAAGCATTAACGTAAAACACAATCTTGCAAACAACCCTTCTTGGTTTTAACCATCACAAGGGATTGCGACAAACGTGCTAACATCTGCGTATGCGAACATTCCATCTTGGTTTAGTTTCCGATGAGGGCGACGAACGGGTCGATATCCGCGAAGGTAACATCGTTATTTAGGTTGGTGTCTGCGGTGTACCAGTAGCTTGATGGATACATGGCGTAGTATGAATCTTTTCCCCACTTCCAAACATTCAATGCAACAACAAATGGATCGATGTCCGCGAACGTGACACGTCCATCACCGTTTACATCACCGAGTTTAAACATCTGCACCGTGAGTGTATCTGAAGGATGACTGAGTTGGGTACCGACTTTTGCAACCACGTAAACGTTGAAGAAGCCGACGTTATTGAAATCATGGGTCACGGTCGCGACTTGCCCGCTACTATAAGGTCCAACCCATCCGCTATCGGTGTCATCGCCAAAGTAAAACTTGTAGTAAACGTTATTATTCCTACTTGTAGTACTGAACGTTTGCAACACGCCACCGGGTACACTCCAGCGGATCCGCCCGATGCCTTTGTTCATCTCATTTGGATAATTATTGAGTACGTTCACATGATTCGGCTTTGCCGGTGAATCAAGAGATATTACCCATGGGTTCATCAATGGATATCGATCCTGATTTGGCGGTATTTTTCCAGAAACGTTGTACGGTGTATCACCAATATAATCCGGTCCTGTGATATTTTGCCCTGGACCATGGTACTGATCAACTCCGGTGTACGTGCTCCAGTAGTTACCCGCGCTTGGATAACCATCGTCCCAACTATTGACGCCCCAATCATACGCATTAATACTGTTATTGATAAAATCGTTGTGGTAAATCTTTGTGTTTACCGCGTGTTCTTCAACAAGAACACCGATAGTGTTCTGCGTGATTCTATTATTATAGACAATACCATTATCTGATTGTATTCGTACTCCTACAAAACTCGACCCACAATCCCTGATGGTAAATCCAGTGAGGACAGCCCCATCTGCAGAGATAGTGACGACATCGCTGGTTTGAGACCCTGAAAGAATAGTGTTGAAAGGATCAACGCCCTGAAGCTGGATTTGCTTGTTGAGGAGGATGCTTTCCTGATGAATCCCTGGCGATACAACGATAGTATGACCGCTAAGAGTATGAGGATCATCAATTGCAGCTTGGATCGTGGGAAACAGTTGAGAGGTATTCAGATTAATGGCTGCTGCACCGAAGAAATGCATCAACGGATAATTATCCCTAGCACTTGTTCCAGAGATACCAGGGATATTATAATACCTGTCTATAATACCATCAGTATTATTGTCCCATGCTCCTTCACAAGGTTGATCAAAATCACTCCAGTAGTTCCCACCACTGGGGTATCCGTTATCCCATTGATATTGACCCGAACTTCCCAAGCTGATGAATGCATTCGTTTGATGGTTATTGAGAAAAGTGTTATGATAAATCTGATTATTCTGAGTTTGGTAAGATAAATAAATACCACGAGAATTATTGATAATAAGATTTTCCCGGATGATATTACCTGCAAAGTGGCTAAGATTGATTCCGTCATGAGTGTTACTCGTTATGATGTTATCTTCGATGGAATTACCCCCTGAACCTGAAAGGGGACCGGCGCAAAGAAGACCATCGTAATTCCCTCGTATGATATTTCGTCTAACAGTGTTTCCAGTTGAATACATTAAAGAGATTCCATATCCCCCATCCTCGATGATGTTCTCCTCAATGAGGTTGTTTTTCGAGGAAAAAGCAGCACGGATAACCCCGTGATACACAGTAATAGTATTAGTAGCATTTCGAAGGGTAAACCCAGAGATGTTCGCTCCATTGTTATATCCATCAACAGAGAGGTAAACGACATCAATGATTCCATTACCATCAATGGTAGTGATTGTTTGTCCGTCCCCCTGGAGATTAAGTGGCGTATAGATTTCTATATTTTCATGGTAGATGCCAGAGAGGACCCTGACCGTACCACCTGGATTCACTGTGTCAATGCCATCCTGGATATAACGATAGGGATGTTCCAGTGTTCCCTCCCAGGGTCCAAGGATGTTATCATCATCCACATAGGTTGTATCAGAGTAGACAAATGCGTCTTTCCCAGCCTGGTTGTTCAGTTCATATGCTTCGTCAATCACATTCTCCGGGTCGATTTCAACAATGACATATTTCTTCCCCCCACTCTGCGAGGGTATACTCCATTGTTGGGAAACAAGACTATATCCACCAGCAGGTACAGGGTTTGTGATCACTTGATCCCCGATAGGATACTGTTCTCCGTTCATGTTTTCGAAAAGAAAACGAACCGGTATATTTTCCGCGTTTCCTCCACCGATGTTATGAACCTTGACGGTGATGTTGACTTGAGTTGTTTCCGTTGTTAACCGTTCAGGATCAAGCGTGATATCAAGAGTGGAAAGTGTAAGATCAGGTTTCTCCTGTTTAAGACGCCCCTGTGACCCAGAGAGGTCTAAAGCAGGATCACCGAGAAGATTCGCATGTCTGCCAACGTTGGTATTTGGAAGTTGGGTTTCTAAACGGAAAATTCCCTCGTTAATTATTTTTCCAACTATATATTCATGATTCTCCATGAATGATTCAAGGAGAAACTCAGAACACCAATGAAAATCAACAGTTGTGGATATTGAGTACCCCCAAAACGCAACCGCACCCTTCCCGGGAGTGTTGAGGAACGTTTCACCCATACAATCATCACTATTTTGGAAGCGCCCTGTCTCACAAGCGAGGCTATACACCAACGGAAGTTTATACCCATTGTGCAACTGATCAAAGTCATAACTTGAGAAATACTCCCAACCGGCATCATAACCATGGCCACAGTAAATGACAAGGCTCATCCCGTCGTTAATAGCATTTTTTATGATGGAATTGGCATTTGAATAACCCATCTCCTCTTGATATGCCTCAGTGACCGTCCATCCGCTCTGTTCTAACAGGGTATGTTTAAGGAATGTATAGTGCGGAAAATTATTGCTTGAATGGTACCAGGATTCACGTGCTGCATATCGTTCTCCTTCACAGAGAAGAGCTTGGTGTTGCCAGTCGCCTGGCTCCGGATTCTGCTCGTAATGGATTGTTTTTTCTGCGATCACATCAAGCTCATTTTGGTCATCCACGGAAAAACGCCCGATCATGATTTCAGGGAGCCAATCGTTTCCTGCGATGCATACCAACCAACGGTCAGCGACGCCACCATAGATATGAGAGGCAACAAAGGGTGTGTCCCCAACAAGAAGTATATAGCCGAGGTGTCCATCGCTCATGTGTGGTGCTCGCCAGTTATTGTACACATAAGTGATAAAATTCTTGATATTTGTATCAGTGTTGCCTCCGATAAACGAATTGTTCACATTCACCATTGCGACGTCAAACCCGTTGTAATCAGACCGCCAATGGGCGAGTCTGTTGAGCATATTGGTTTGTGTTCCTTGGTTGAAATCCTGTTGTGCTGGGTTATAAAATACATCTGAGGTGATGATCAGGTAATCTGCGCTGTTCAGAGGATTCGCGAGATCCACAGGATACGAGACTACACCTGGCCCTGGGATTGAAGCTAAATCGTGAGATGATCCTTGAGGAGGATTGTAGTTCATCAGTACTTGTGAACAAAGAGCAGAATACGGTCCGACATCCTTACTGACGGAATTACAGGGGTTACTATATTTTATTTGTACCTGGATCAGAGGATGGATCTGTAACTCCTGGGTGACCGGGTTATATTGAACAGGATGAAAATTAAGGTTTAAAATCCGTTGATCCCTGATGAAACCATAGGTGAAATCCACGAGCGTACCTGGATAAAACATATTTGTTGTATAACTGGTTTGATCAAGCGTAAACACATCTTCAAGATCAGCATACCCTTCAGGGGTTTTGCGTTCAACTTGTTCTGGGACAGGGGAAACAAGAATCTTATCCTTTTTTATAGATTGAGAATCCTGGATGATGAGAGAAACGTCACCTTCAGTGGGGATCGCAACCATCACGGTTTTTATGGGAAGCTGCGGTTTTCCTACCTCTGATGTAGAGGTGTATCCAGGAAGTACGAGTTTCTGATACGTATCTCCTTCAACAGGATTAACCATCGAGGTTATATCATCCGCAGCAATGGTGTTTACTAGATAAAGACCTGCTTTGTCTGAGGAGAGAAGTCGTGTCTCTGTCTTCACCGGTGATCCTACAGGAATGTCGGTGGTTTTCGCGTTAATGAGTGATATCTCTGATTTCACATCTTGACGCCGGATACTGGCACCAGCATAAACCGATGGAACCAATAAGAAGATGCAGATCAATACAGAAACGCCCATCCTTAAAAAATTCATATTTATGAGCTTACCGTCTATTTTTTTCATATTACCAGACCTCGTACCCTAAAATTTTTTCCGCTCTTTTTTACTGTATTCTCCGCTTATTTTCTTTGCATGAGCGCACCCTATATACGTTTTACGATTATCTTTCATACATGATAGACTCAATCAAATACATGTATAATTTAACATACTAATTATATAAACTTTTCTAAATTATATATGGTTTGGATATGAAAAACGTAATAAACGAAGTATGTTGAAGTATATTTCTAGAGGAAAGATGCCCGGACATTTATTATCTCTACCAGCTTTGTTTGTGATACTCCAACCAGAAAAATAAAAAGAGAGAAGGAAGAAATACCTTGTTTCAAGGCGTCTTCTTCCAATACCTGTTTGCTTTTGCACTACCTGATCCGTTTCTATGTGCCAATTAATGCGACAAACGGATCGATATCCGCAAAGGTTACATCGTTGTTCAGGTTGCAGTCCGCGGTGTACCAGTACATGGTTGGATTAGTGGCGTAGAACGCTGTTTTACCACTCAGTGCAGCAACGAACGGGTCTATATCCGCGAACGTGACCCAGCCATCTCCTTGGACATCACCGAGTTTAAACATATTGACGGAGCGTGCAGGTGATGGATCACTTGGTGTACCAGTTGCCCCGTGTTTCACGGTGACGGTAATGCTGAACGTTCCAACACCATATGCGTGGGATACTGATGCTGCACCAGATACTGGTCCAACAACCGTGCTTGTCGTATCGCCCCAGTAAAATGTGAAGTACAGATCGCCACCTGTTTCCGTGGATGTACTCTGATACGTGTATTGTATTCCTTTCCCACCAATTCCCTTGTATAAATCGTTTGCATCAGTATGCCAGGGTGTTACATCAGTTGGTTGCGTTGGCGCTGATGGGGTAACACTGCCAACCGGTATCGACGTCATATACGGTATTTTGTTATACGCGGTCACGACAAGCGTAACATTTTCAGTACCACTCAGAGGTTGTGACAACTGAATCGTAGCGTCACCAGTTGAATTTGCGTACGCATAACCTAAGAGCACATAGTTCCGAGAAAGGGCGCAGAGCGCACCATTTACTCGGTAAACATGAACCGCGAAGGTTGTTGCACCAGGAGGAATGCTCGAATCATGCGTAACAGTCATTGCTACCGGCATCTTCGTCCGAACCTGTAACGAAGGATCACCGAATACATGCCAGGTATCGGTCATATCATACCCATCCGATCCATATTGATCATTCATAAGCATGCAACCGTTTTCAGAGATACCTCCAAAGGTGTTTTTCCTATTATTCACATAAGATCCTATGAGGATATCAACAAACTCATCCTGCGCAGCCATCGGGGGGTTCCAGTATTGATTAATTGATGACATAAAGGTGGCAATGGCGCCAATCGGTTCACCAGCATGGGTAGATCGCATCCATGCCTCAGCGAAACATTCTGATACACTGAAATCTCCATTCACGCAGGCAACTGACCAGATGAACGGGAGTTTATTATCATTTGTGAGCGCGTAGATGTTGCTGTTACTAAAACTACTCGTACCCCAAGAGGTTTCGCTGCCATGGCCACAGTAGTTGATGATACCTCGTCCGTTATTAAGAGCTGCAGAAATCATAGCCGGTGTTGGTTCTCCAGATGAGTCGTTTCCACCCTGGGAACCACCATAGAATTCATCAACAGCTGAGTACCCATACGTCAGAAGATCGGTACGTATATTACGGATATGCTGGTAATCATATTCGTTATCATCACCAGTTCCATATTCCGAACCGATGCCGATTCCTTTCTGGTACCATGTAGCACCAGCTTGCGGGTATTTTTCATATTCAACACTCCGCTCAACTTGTGTTTGCACCTGGGCAACTGTTTGAGCAGAAAAACGGCCAACAAAGATATCTGGATAATGATCGCTTCCGACTATATACGAATATGTCGGATCAGACTCGCCACTGACCGCAGTAAACGTCGGAATCTGTGCTAAATCACCGACAAGAAGCACAAAGGTAAGACCATTCGTATTATAAAAATTCGTGATATATGTTTTAATCGCAGCAGCAGTCGAACCAGCCTGCGTAACATTCACCATCGTCGTTGGCACACCTTTCATGTTTTTCCATTGGACAAACGGAAGCATCGCAGAATAAAAACTCCCATAGGTGATCACTAACATCTTCCCTTGTTCCCCGACAGGGGTATACCGGCTCATAGTATTATAATTCAGGAAATGATCCTCATAGAGAGGGATAAAATCCGTATCCACCAACTCTGGAAAACCTGAACGTTCAATGATATTTACCGCGTCTGCCCCATCAGGGAAAACCTCTACAGTGATATCTGAATACACTTGTAAGGTGTGACGAACCGGGTTATAATGGAACGGATAAATCGTAACTACTTGACCGCGGAAATCACGAATGACATATGGGGTGCTAAGTTCCGCGATCCCTTGTGGATACGCAGCATCTTCTCTGTAGATGCGATCAAACGAATACGGTACATCAGCAGGGTTGACAAGCCGGGAAAGAGTACCTTTTGAAGGCGCAACCCATACATTGTTGTATTCCGTATACTTTGTATCGATTACCCTGATGCTCATCTTTGCGGTATCAGGTATCAAAATACTTCTTGGAATGCGGGGAAGATCAGGCATACCGATTGCATTGGTATTGGATTCTTTTCCTAACGCAACAGTAACGTAATCATGACCCTGGATATTCACAGGTTTGTACGTATAATCACTGATATGATATGAGAGTCTGATGATATTACCAGCGTTTTCAACAGTAATATCAACTGGGTTTTCATTTATTGAAACCGCATCTTTTCCCACAGGAGATATGTCAGACAATGCACTGGATTGTTTTTTCAGCGGTGCTGCTATCGTGGTGACTGATGTCGCGATCATTAGTACACACAATACGATACAGGCTACTCTTCTGCTTGCTTGTTTATAAAAACTTTTTTCCAACATAGTGTTTCTTTAGGCCCCCATTAAAATTTTTTATTAATGTATAATAGAAATATAGATAGTATATAAAACTTGTGAACTGCTCCAAGGGATATATTATTTATATGTACAATTTTTTTATATATGATAAAAAAAAATCAAAGAAAATGAGAGAT
>CAIYYQ010000113.1 GCA_903930505.1 Methanobacteriota archaeon | reverse complement strand
CGTTTCAAAACAACACTAAACCCTTGCGAATACTTTCAACGACCCCCATCTCACATATATAAACAAAAAACAACATACAATGAATTAATTTGACGTGAGATACTGGGGGATAATGCCAGCCCCACCACACGCTGGCATTTCTGCCACATTTTTTTAAAAATCATCAAGTTTTTTCGTTTTTTGCACATTCATAAGATTTCGTGCGGTCTGCCAGGAACGCCTGACGTGTGGCGGCAACTCTTTATATGTTTCAACCCATTTTTTCAGGAATTTTTGCGTCATTGGATCAGAAGGGTACCCACTGCCAAGAGGAATGTCTAATTTTTTTTCCAGCTCAAGAGCAATTTTCCGTACCTGCTCATCTCGCATGGTTTTTGCAAGAATAGATGCTGCACTTACCACAGGGTAGATTTCATCTGCTTTATGTTTTGAGATGATTGTTGTTTTGAAAGAAAGTTTGGATAAAATATCTTTTCCAAAACGAGTCTCATTTACATCAGCAGCATCCACATAACACACATCAGGATGCAACCGTTCAACGATTTTACTAAACACGTTCACCTCAAGTTCATTAAGCGTTATAACCTTTCGCAAATCATCGATATCCGATGCAGGGATGCTAATCACTTCATAACGATAAACACTTTTTTTTATTTCTTTTACGAGCTCTTCACGTCGTTTCGGAGTTAGTTTTTTGGAGTCGCGAACTCCTATCTGTATCAAATGTTCGTCGTTTTCACATAGCACACCGGCGACGACAAGAGAGCCTACGCAGGGGCCTCTGCCAGCTTCATCGATACCACACATCATCCCTATTATGTAAGCATTTGAAGTAAAAAGAGATTACGGATATCAGGAAAGGATAGTCAGGTTTTTAATAGAGAACTCCATTTCAGCTTTTCATATGCCGCCGTAGCTTAGCCCGGTTGAGCGGCTGATTCGTAATCAGCAGGTCGAGGGTCCAAATCCCTTCGGCGGCTCTCTTTTATATGGTATAAAACAGGGCAAACAAGCATCATATCCATTATTTTTATTAATAGAAAATATAAAATAGTACAAATATATTTCATTATTGGAGGTACAAAATTGGAGCTTGTACCCATCCGTGGTGAACAACAGATGCAGATGCAGGTATCCTGTCCACAATGCACGGCAACAACCGTGATCAAAAAAGGAAAACAAACAACAAAAAACAATGTTATCCAACGGTACCAGTGCACCCTATGCAACACAACTTTTATTCCGCGAGGATTTCCTCATAAAGCATACCGTGCACATGTTATCATCGACGCACTCACAACATATAATCGTGGATACACCCTAAAAGAAACCCAAGCCATCATCAACAAAAAATACAAGACACATACAACCACAAGCACGATACAACGATGGATCCACGAACATTCGGATACCTGCACCTACTCCCGCCTAAGACCAGTTCTTTCCAACACGTATAGCCCAGATGCGCTCATCGTCTCTAAAAATTTCACCTATAACGGTCTCGCCTACAATTTTAAATACCATCGCGGCAAACACGGACTCCTCGGCAGTCTTTTTCCCACTCTTGCCATCTACATACAACGATTTGAAAACGGCTGCCCATCTTTTTTCTCCGAAATAGAACACCGATGCTCCACCCAAAAACTTCCCATCACGATAAAAAAAAAACAAGACACAAACATTGTCAACAAACTCACAACACTCGCACTCAACAGTAATCCTGTACCAGCAGCACGACATGCCCATATTGAAACATTCCTCCTATTAAATGATCATGCCACCATTGCTGTTGAAGTCCCAGTCTGGTTCTGGGAAAAACACCCAGGGTTTGGTATCGCAGGACATATCGACATCATACAGATTCGAGAGGGACGCGTGTATATTCTCGACTACAAACCAGATGCAGCAAAACAAAATAACCAAACCGTTGCCTCACAACTGTATCTCTATGCCCGCGGTCTTTCATTTCGCACAAACATTCCTCTTGAACAGATACGATGTGCATATTTTGACGAAAAAACATACCATGAATTTTCACCAAAAGAAGCAATTGTTTCCTACACGCAGAAAGCAACATGATAAAACAACAAAAAATAATGACACAATCATACATGAAATACATGATAGAAAATTTTATATGTAGTAACGTCTATACGTTTACATACGTATAGTGGTGTAAATATGCCAAAGGTAACATTGTCAATTCCTAAAGAATTAAAAGAAAAATTAAACAAATACCCTGAACTCAACTGGTCGGAAATATTACGAAGAGGCATACAAGAAAAAATAAAGAATCTAAAAAAATTTGAAGACATGGGGAGAGATATCTAATGGTAAGTATTACTATATCTGTTGATTCGCAATCGAAACGCGACATGCAACAGTTCGCGTGGGTAAACTGGTCAGAGATCGCACGAGAAATATTTCTAAAAAAACTCAAAGAACACGAAGAATTTGAACGAATAAACACTCTATT
>CAIYYQ010000112.1 GCA_903930505.1 Methanobacteriota archaeon | reverse complement strand
CTCAAATGTCGGCGAAGAAGTGCAACTTCTGCAAGGAAATTGGTCACAGTATCTATACGGATGGCCCCAACGCCAGACTCGTTCTACAGTGTCCCGTCCTCATCCAGAAAGAACAGTCAAATAAAAAAAAAGCCGATGCAGACTTTCCACCTTTAGGTGGAGTATCTTCCAGCGATACAACTGACTGGACCGCCTCATTTGCAATCGGCCGTGGAATTTATACGGTTTTGAAAGAACAAAAGCACAAAGAGTGGCAGAAACGCAATGCAGACAAAAAGGAGAAACAGCGGAGTTGGGTAGAGTATTACAAGGTAAGGATGCACACCAAGTACGGACCACGATGGCATTGGCAAGTTCAAGACACGTCGGACGATAGCTCCTATGCAGTAGGTCTTCGTTATGACGAAGAGCGCGAAAATAATCGCATCGAGGATGAAAATGAATTACGCAATGATATGGCTCGCGCGGAATACGAGGCCAAGGAACTTGAAAGGAATAAGGAGCGTCAGGCTATACGTGCTCGCATGACGAGTGACGAGCGCTACGATGACGATCAAGCAGAGTACGAAGAAATGAACAATTCCATGTGGGACGATTGTGTTCTATATGAACATCAATACCGCGCCGGCGAGAAAAGAAAAATGAGGGAGCATGAAGAGTACGAGAAAAATGGCTGGCCGTGGCCTCCAAGGAGATAGATTAGATAGAAATTCGAATTGTTGTTTGTTTTGTTCGTGTTTGTCTTGTTTTGTTCGTGTTTGTCTTGCATTGTTTTGTAATTAAATTATTTTTTTTGATTTTAAAATTGAAATACTTTTTTACTATTATGTGCAAGAAACACATTCTTCAAAATTCAAATTCAAATTCAAAATGCCCAGATGCAACTACTGTAAGAAAAACGGGCACAGCATTACCACATGCCCAACACTTATCAAAAAAGAGGAGAATCAGCGTCTCTGGGAGCAGGACTACACGTGGAGAATGAATGGCAAGTACGGCCCTCGATGGCATTGGCAAGTTCAAGACACGGAAGATGATAGTTTTTGCGCCAAGGAGTTTCGCGACTATGAAGAGGTTGAGGAATATCGCCAACACGAGGCTGACTTTTATAATGAAGTTGCGCAGTGGGCGCGTGAAAATAAAGAATTAAAACAGACGCTTATGGAACGATCTGCTAGGCACGCTCTCATGACGGAAAAAGAGCTCCAGGCGGAGGAGCAAAAAGAAAATGAAGAAATTCAGGCAGCTACTCAACTAGAACAGATTCGGCACGAGCAGCACCATCGTAACTTCGAGGAGAAAAAAATTAGAGACAAAACAGAGTACGAGAGAAACGGATGGCCATGGCCACCAAAGAGATAAATATCCGTGTTGCATTGTTTTGTCTTGTTTTGTATTGCATTGTTTTGTAATTAATTAATTTAAAAATTGAAATACTTTTTTTCAACTGTTAAATCGTACCAAACAGCAGCCATGTCAAGATCTAATCAATTCAAATTTAACCACAAGAATGTTCGCCCTATTGTAGTTGTAGCAAACCATTTTAAGGAAGAAAAAAAAACTTATAACAGTGAAACCGAATTTCCACCTTTGACTCCTGTCACACCGCGTCAATCTCCAGTTCAAACCACTACCCCTTCATCCACCTGGGCTCATATCGCTTCAAAATACACACCTCCTCCCCCAAAGCAAACAATCGCAGTCGAAAAACCAGAACCAAATGCGCTTGATTTGTTCGATTGCGATAATGATGTTGATGACGAAGATGATTATTATTATAACAACAAACTTGATGATAAAGATGAAGATGACCATTACTCATACTTCCAGGAAGAAGATGAGATCGGTTATGATAATTAAATTAGATAGATAATAAATATAATTTTTGAAAAAATGTGGATCTATAAAAAAAAATATATAAAAAAATCCCATTTTTTCATTGTCCTCTACCATCAGTACAAGTTAATCTATCACATTGTATCCATTAATTCTATCAAAAATAAATTGGTAAAGTATTTGATGATAATACCATAATCATATGACAGACAAAATGTGTATAATCCGAGAAATGAGTTACAAAACCAGAAATGAGTTACAAAAAAAAACTACAATGACAGACATAAGTCACGAATATTTAGACATTTATTATGCAAAATATATCATTTATTTCTCTCTATATAGTAATGCGATCTAAGCGCTCTATGAAAAATAAAAATACGAAAATAAAGACAAGGAAACAATTTGATAAAATTCAGAAGGCCGTTTCTCGTGCGGAAGGTAGGCAATCTCTCGATCGTTTTGGGCATGCTGGTGAAGATAAATTTATTGAAGAGCAAAACCAACACGATTGGCTCTATCATCTCGGTCCCAAGAAAGATCTCCAACCTTATATTAATCAACACTATTACAAGTATGATTCTAAAAAGGTCAATTTAAATGTGCGACAACCCAGTACATTCTTGTATCCCAAACTAAAAACTCGACGAAATAAACATTAATCTTCGTTTTTTTCTCTTTGTGTAAGAGAGAAAAAAACTATTCCTCCTTGATTATTACTTCCTTCGCTATATTTTTTATAATCTTATTCGTATAACCGTCTGATTCATCGTCATTTGTGAGGCCATTCATTGACTCCCCTACAATCTTTAAAAACTCGTCGCATTTCATGGATTCGCTATCCATGTATTCCGGGTTTTCTTCTTGCCATGAACCGATTTGCTTTTGATTCTTATGCGCGAGGTGTTTGATCATTTTCGATAACTTATCCTTTTTCTCGTTTTCCTTTTCCCAAACGTTTTCATCTTTTACGTACATGGTTTCTCTCTTTAAATCACTACAATGAATCGGTCGCTTACAAATATCCAGGTCTTTTAGCTTATTGACAACGATGTGACTGATTCCTTTTACATATCCGAGTTCCCCAACCCTTTCCAGGTCGGAAAGTTGTAGCTGCAT
>CAIYYQ010000111.1 GCA_903930505.1 Methanobacteriota archaeon | reverse complement strand
ATCCACAATTATGAAAAACAGACTATCACCATACAAAAAGTAAGCATCGGCAACAACTGTGTAGTTGGCGCTGGATCTATCATCATGCCTGGTGTGATAATGAAGGATCATTCCGTGGTTGGTGCCGGGGCGCTTGTCCCAAAAAACCGTGTATTGGAAAAAAATAAAATCTATGTGGGAAACCCTGCAAAAGAATTATCTGTTGAAGCAAAAAAACACGAAGAGGCTAACAGTTTATGAAAGCGATGAATAAGGAACGATACAAAAAACAACTACTCGTAAAAGAGTTCAATGAAAAAGGACAACGAACACTAGCACAAAGCAAGATTATCATCATCGGTGCAGGCGGCCTTGGAAGCAACAGCGCAAACCTTCTCGCCAGAACTGGGGTGGGAACCATTGAAATCATTGATGAAGACCTAGTAGAACTCTCAAATCTACATCGTACCACGATATTCACAGAAGAAGACATTGGCAAACCTAAAAGCATAGTTCTGGAAGAGAAACTCATAAGAGTAAATTCTGAGATCACGATCACAGGGATACAAAAAAAAGCAACAAAAAACAACATAGAAAAACTTGTCGATAACGCGGATCTTATCATTGATGGTACTGACAATATGGAGACACGGTTTCTCATCAACGATGCTTCTATCAAAAACAATATCCCCTGGGTGTACGGAGGCGTCGCAGGAACCATAGGAATGACAATGGGGATAATTCCTGGGAAAACACCGTGTATCCGCTGCATCTCTCAAAATATTTCTTCATCATCCACAAGTGGTCAAGGAACATTTAGCATACTTCCAAGTATTGTTGCTTCAATTCAATGCATGGAAGCAATAAAAATACTCCTTAGTGAAAAACCATCTGGTTTAATTATATACGACATATGGAAACAATGTTTTGAACAAATGATTATACAACGAAACCCTGCTTGTTCTTGTTGTGGAAAACATAGTTTTGAATTTCTAGAGGAATAAAACCATGAAGATCACAATAAAACTAATCGGACGATACAAAGACATCACCGGAAAACAAGAGGTTACATTTGATATCAAATCAGGGGATACAATCTGGCATGCGGTTGATGAATTTATCAAACAATATCCTGCGCTTGAAAAAGATAAACAATTTATGATTGTAACAAAAAACAATTTCTTTACGAATTTAAATGAAAAAATTAATGAAGGAGATATAATTACCATAGCTCCACCAGTTGTCTCTGGGGGCTAAACGATATGAACACGCATCGTCGATTGTTCCAAAGTATCATCGTTTTTTTTGCAATATTTCTTTTTGCGCAAACCATCGTCGCAAAAAATCAGGTTGTTCTGGATTTCTATTATTCATCAACCTGCCATTCATGCGATGCATATAAGCCAATTATTCACGATATCGAGGCAAACTATTCAGGATCTGTTATCGTAAACTGGAAAGACGTCAATAATCAAACGATCCATCAAGAATGGAGCAGTTACGGATTTACAAGGTATCCGAGTGTGGTAATTAATGCATCCGACAATGTCACAAAAATTCCAATAGAAAATCTAACATTTGAGAATCTGGAAATTATTTTAAATAGTTCCATTTCCAATCTCCAACATGAGATGATTGATACAAGAACTATTGCTGTTGTACTTGCTGGTGCTGTTGGGATTTCAGCGGTCGCTCTCGTTATAGCCTACCAACAACAGAAAAAGAAACAAAAATAACATCTGATACAAACTCTTAAAAACCGGTTTTCTCTTCGTTTGTTCACATGATTGTAACAAGGCAGAAATCATTTGAAGATATCCTGAAACAGGTTGACAAAGGACCTGTATTTCTCATTGGATGCAGCGAATGCGCAACCCTGTGCCATACCGGCGGCGAAGAAGAAATCATCCAAATGAAAATGAACCTGGAACAAAAAAAAATAATTGTTACAGGATGGATTATCCTTGATCCTGCCTGCCATCTGCAAAACAACAAACGACTAATAAAAACACATCACGATGAACTCTTACAAGCAAAAAAAATCATTGTGTTTGCATGCGGAAATGGAATACAAACAGTACAGGAACTTGTACAGGACGCAGATGTTATCACAGGAACTGAAACTTTGTTTTTAGGGGAAATCAAACATACCAATGAGTTTGAAAAACGATGTATTCAATGCGGGGAATGTGTGGTTGATAATTATTCTGGTCTTTGTCCAGTTTCCCGCTGTCCGAAATCCATGCTTAATGGCCCTTGCGGCGGAGCAAAAAATGGACGCTGCGAGGTTGACGAAGATTTGGAATGTATCTGGGATCTTGTGTATAAACAACTGAAGTTAAAAGGACGACTTGCACAGTTGAAAACAATCCAAAAACCAAAGGATTGGCAGAAAGCAACCCAAACAAGGAGGATTGTCTCCCATGACAGCTCGCAGTAACCTTGAAAAAATCCTTTCCGAAGGGAGATTTACGGTAACCGCTGAAATCGGTCCTCCGAAGGGCGCAGATCCACAGAAGATACAAAACAAAGCCGATCTTCTCAGAGGGTACGCAGATGCGTTTAACGTGACAGATAATCAGACAGCGGTTGTGCGCATGTCTAGTTTTGCAGGATGTTGTCTTCTTCATCAGATGAACATGGAGCCAATCCTGCAGATGACGTGCCGTGATCGAAATCGCATTGCATTACAAAGTGATATCCTTGGAGCATCAGCCCTTGGCATCAGAAATGTCTTGTGTCTCACCGGGGATCATCAATCATTTGGGAATCACCCTGGGACAAAAGGAGTCTATGATATTGATTCTATTCAGCTTGTTCAAATCATAAAACAGATGCGTGATGACGGGTTGTTTCAAAATGGGGAGCAGATTCCTGCTGGGAAACCTGAGATGCTCATCGGCGCAGCAATAAACCCCTATGCGGAGCCATATGATTCAACACTTGATCGACTTGAAAAAAAGATTTTTGCTGGAGCGGAGTTTGTTCAAACACAGAGCGTGTTTAACATCCATCATTTTCTTACATGGATGGATGATGTGCGATCACGAGGTCTTGAGAAAAAAATCCACATTCTTGCCGGGGTCACACCGCTTAAATCAAAGAAGATGACGGAGCGGATGAAGTATCATGTTCCTGGTGTTGATGTTCCTGATGCTCTTGAGCAGCGTATGAACCGTGCTGCTGATCCGAAACAGGAAGGATATGAGATAGCCTTGGAAACCATCAAAGCGATTAAAACAATCAAGGGAGTCCGAGGTCTTCATATCACCGCGTTGTTTTGGGAGGATATTATTCCTTCTCTCGTTAAGGAATCTGGTCTTCACCCAAGACCATAGAGTTATGTATTTTTCTTAGTATTTTTCTTTTTTTT
>CAIYYQ010000110.1 GCA_903930505.1 Methanobacteriota archaeon | reverse complement strand
ACAGCCAATGAGCAGGAGATGCAGGAGATATTGGAATCGTTTCACCGAAAACTTATTGAAAACATGGTGGAGATGCCGCCAGAGTTTAACAAGGTGTTTGTGGATAACTTCGAGGACTTACTAGCATAGCGGATTTAAAATGCAAAATTACTATGTTTATATTTATACAGATCCATCGCAGCCATTTACTGGGCAGTATGGGGATATTGTGTTTCAATACGAGCCGTTCTATGTAGGGTTAGGTAAAATAATAGATATCTTTCTCATTTGCTGACTGGAGTATACATTATGTATCGTTTTGATCCTGTACTTGATAATTGGAATCCATCTGATATCAGAGTTGCTTCTTTTGATGTTGATCCGCAACGTGGGTTTTCACCGTTATGTCCAAATGAATTGCCTGTGCCTGATGGTCACATGATTGTGAATGCTTTGAATGAACAGGCTAAGTTAGCATCACTCCGTATTGTTTCATGTGATTGTCATCCACCGAATGCAATATGGCTTGCAGATGAAAAGCATCCCCAATTTTCCCCAATTATTGGACACCCTAATTGTGACCTATATTGGAATTCACATTGTATCATAGGAACTGAAGGTGCAGAGCTATTGCCTGGGCTTCCACCTATCGCACAGTATAATTTTGTTGTTTACAAAGGGTTGGAACGAGATATGCATCCTTATGGTGCTTGTTATCGTGATTTAGCCGAAAAGAAAACTACAGGGGTTATTGAATTTTTAAGAGTGCAAAAAGTAGATGCTATTCTGATAGGCGGTTTATGTGAAAACTACTGTGTTGCTACTACTGCCATACAGCTTGCAAAAGCAGGGTTTAAAGTTTTCCTTAATTTGGAAGCAACACGCCATTTGGGAGATCCTTTACCTGAACGAGAAAGAATGAGAAAAGAAGGAATTGATTTATTAACGACCGCATCCGACTTTAGCGTCAAGAAAATAATGCAAACAACCCCCTACTATGTCTACATTTATTTTGATACTCGAAAACCTGGAAAATTTGAATATGCGGATTTGACGTTTCCATACGAACCTTTTTATGTGGGAAAGGGTATTAGAAATAGGTATCGAATGCATTTAAGTCATAGTTTAGACGAGAACACCTATAAATCGCGTAAAATAAAAAACATAATTGCGGCAGGGTTGAAGCCGTTAATCGTTATTTATGCTAAGTATCTAACAGATGATAATGCTAAACACTTAGAAAAGGAGTTGATAAAAAAGATAGGACGAGGGAAGAACGGTCCACTTACAAATTTAACGGTGACAGCATAGCAAGCATTACTTACGAAGATGATATTTGGTAAGGGTGTCAAGATGAGCTACCACTCCACGGTATTCACCAATAAGGAGATCCGAAAGCACTTTCCGAGAGAGATGCTTCACCGGCTCCAGCTTATGAGCATCATCGGAAAGCCAGCTAAGACGAAGAATCAAGTAAAGTGGGATGGCGATAAGGTTACGGTGTTTGGAAGCGATTTTGTCGCTAAACTTGTGTTGAAAGATAGGTGATTTATGTGTGAATGGGAATCGTTTTTGAGAGAACATCAGAAAGATATATTAGGCTGGATGTCGAGATTTGCACCAGAGCAAGAAAAGAAACTT
>CAIYYQ010000109.1 GCA_903930505.1 Methanobacteriota archaeon | reverse complement strand
TCAAAAGAGTACGAAAAAGAGAAAGAACGGCTTACGAAATTATTCAGGTTATACGAAGAAACAGAATCAGAATGCAAAACCGCGAAAACAGAGCTGAAGGAATGGCAGGATTGGTTCGGCGCAAACGAAGAACTCTTCAATAGGTTGTTTACCTCAGCGGAACACCTCAAAAAACAGGTGACAGCCGTATCATCCTCTGCTTCGATGCAAACACCAGCAGAAAGTGTTGCGGAAGAGACCGAAGCAGAACCAAAACATAAACAAAAAACAACGAAGAAACTACGCTTCAGAAAGTAATCTCTCCTCTTTTTTTTACTTTTTTTATTCTATTTTTATTGTACTTATTCCACTTTCATCTTCAAGAACCGTAATCGTATGTTCTATGAAATTTTTCACATCATCGATATGTGTGATGAGAAACAATTGTCTGAATTTTGATGATAAACCATGTAACGCACTTATGATGTTTTGCCGCCTGATCGTATCCTGCGACCCAAATATCTCATCAAGGATAATGAAATTAAACGCACCCCCTGCCCGCTCAGTAATCACTTCAGATATTGCTAATCGTAGACAAAGGTTTGCAAGATCCTCTTCACCCCCAGAGAAACGTTCGATCTCATACGATGTGCCATTATCGGAAATCAACAGATTATATTCCTCATCCAGTTCGATGCCCTGGTATTTTCCGTCAGTCAGCCGCTCAAAAAAATCAGATGCATATGAAGATAACGTAGGTCGTATTCGTGCAATCAAATGGGTACGAAACGAGTTCATCACATCATTCAGCACCGCGAGATGCTGTAAGGATTGCTGTTCCCCAATTATACGTTTCTTCTGTTCTCCATGTTCCTTGATCATTTTTTGTAAATACTCGATCTTCTGGAGAATAAGTTTATGTTCGCCCTCTTGTTGTTCTCGCTCAAGTTTGGTTCGGGACAACTGGTCCTTTTTTTCTGCATGCGACTGAAGAGCTGATTGATACTGTTTGTATGATTCATCAATCTGTTTTTTCACGGTTTGGTATTCTTTAGGATCAAAGATGATGGTTTTCACGCGCAGGAATTGTTTTTCTTTTTGTTCACGCTCAGTTTTTTCCCGTTTTATCTCCTCACTTATATTTCGTATGGTTATCTCGATTTTTTCTTTCTCACGCAGTTGACTATTCAAGTAATCACGTTTCTTCAATACAGCTTTTTTTTCACGCAAAACTTTTTCATGCTGTTCCTGCTCAGTTTTCAACATTACAGAATACTCAACGTTATCTTTCAATTTTTTTTGCATTTCCTCCTCAAAAATACGAACAAGTGTATGATACTGTGTTCCAAGTACGCGTTCACATGTTGGACATTCTGCATCAGGGCCCATCTGCATTATCTTCTTCTTTTTCGTCTCGATTTCTCGTATCTCTTTTTGTTTTCCATCGATAACTGTTTTTTTCTGCTCGATGGTTTTCACAAGACTCTCAATGATTTCATCAATGTTCTTTAGTTTTTGTTCCACATCGTTGACATCAGCTTCAAGATGTTTGAAGATTGTTGTTTTCTCCTTTTGTTTTTCTACAAGTCGTTGTCGTTCATCGATCTGCAACTGTAACCGTTCAATGTCTTTTTCCAACTGGGTACGCTTCTCAGAAAGTGCCTTCTTCTCATTTATTGTTTCCATTTCACGTCGTGCATCCTCGTACTTTTTTTTCTGTGAGAGAACAGCCTTTTCCTCATGGTTCACATCTTTAAGTAGAAGGGAAATTTTATCCTGTAACTGTTTCAATACATGATGCATGTTTTCTTGTTTTTGTTCTTGTTTTTTTTGTTCAGTGGTACAGAGTTCAATTTTGTCGTTTCCTTTTTCATCAACAAGACC
>CAIYYQ010000108.1 GCA_903930505.1 Methanobacteriota archaeon | reverse complement strand
CCGTCGTAGGTTTGGTTGAATCCTACTTTGAGGAGACATCCTATTGCTACGGTCTGTGGGTCGTGTCCTTTTCGTCCTTTTTTATTGGGTTTCCATGGTGGTGGAAGCTGGTGTACCGCTTTGATCACTGCCTTGGTGAAACCAGTGGTGAAGTTGCGGTTCACATGGTTCGCAACTTTTGGATTAATTCTTTTCTTTGCGCTTCCCATCCTGCTAAGAAAAGAGGTTTCAGCCCCTAATTATCTATTTCGGGATGAAGCCTTAACGATACAAAACCTTTAATACTGCATTCTACTTTTTATATTTCGGGAGATAATCATCAATGAGATGTGGAGATGGTTGAATACCTAAGATAGAAAATTCAGAGGTTATGAAACAAGTTCTGCGGACCTTGATTAATGTATCTAGTCGTAAAACAACAGATGAATACGCAGTTACAGCGTTGAATACACTCATAAAACAACTAAAGCAACAATATGATTTTCTCAAAAACATCCAAATAAAGGATATTCAATATTTGGAAGAAAGCAATCCGGTTACAGTAATGTCTGCTGTGAATTTCATTCCGCCAACAGAAATAGGAAAAGCACTTTCTGCAATTATTTCAACAATGAACCAATCCCTAGGCAAAAATGCCGGTCATTTTTTCATTAAAGAAATCCAACGTAATCTTGAAGAGGAATATTCATCAACGATTAAAGATATGGGTGTGGATCTCAACATGCTGCAATTAGAGTTTGAAGTCGCTCAGTTGGAAAAAGAAGTTACAAGAATGCAGAAAAGCGCCTAGCGAATCAAATACGTCCCATTTTATGATTTTCGTTCCATATTTTTGAAGAATTTTTGCTGAGGCGTAAATACATACCTGCATATATAACTGAATATGCACCTGCAAATAAACTATTTAAGGATACAGAACATTTGTTCACGTAGCACTCTACAACTTTAGTTGCGAAAAAACAACTAATCGGAGGGATGTGAGAAAGATGGGAAAAATAGCACATATATTAAAAGAACGAGATGTTGGTTCGACTGGTATTGGTGCGATGATTGTGTTCATTGCTACAGTTCTTGTGGCAGGAATCGCAGCATCTGTACTGATTCAGACCAGCATGAAACTCGAAACGCAAGCGATGGCGACAGGACAGCAAACCATAGGTGAAGTCGCCACAGGATTGGCAGTCAGCGAAATTGAAGGATACACTCCGTCAGCAAGTACTATCACTTGGTTGGCGATAGGGATTCGAGCACGCGCAGGGTCACAGGATATTGATCTCAGTAATACTGTGATCGAAATTACTAACTCAGTATCAAAAAACTTTTTAACTTATAACCTCGGCAACTTTACCCTAAAATCAGCCATAGGTGCCAATATCTTCACAACCACGTTTTATCCAAATAGTACGACGAACAGCTCAACAACATTTGGTGTCATTGTTCTTGAAGATGCAGATTCTTCGTGTACAGCGGCTACTCCGGTTATTAACAAGGGAGACCATGTGATACTTACCGTGAATGTATCTGCATGTTTCAGTGGGTTAACCACACGAAAAGATGTGTTTGGTATGGTGATACCAGAGCAGGGATCAGCAGGGATGATATCATTTACAACCCCTGCAGCATTTACCAGTGATGTTATGGAGTTACAGTGAGGAGGATGAGAGAAATGAATCTGTGTAAAATGTTGAAAAGAAAGGATGTTGGTTCGACCGGTATTGGTGCAATGATCGTATTCATAGCTGTTGTTCTTGTGGCAGGGATCGCTGCATCTGTGCTTATTCAAACAAGCATGAAGTTGGAAACAGCTGCGATGACATCAGGGCAACAAACCATCGAAGAAGTCGCCGGCGGGATCGCAATTTTTGATATCACCGGGAAAAAGGATGCAACACTTGGCAATCTACAACTTTTAGGAATTACTGTTCGACCACGCGCTGGATCTCCTAATCTTGATCTGAACCACACCATTATAGAGATGACTGATGGAACAACCAAAGCACTTCTATCATATGATTATGCAGGGCACTATAATGGCACTGTTGATACCGGAGCTCATCCTGGAGATCTATTCGGGACAGGTACATGGACTACTTTAACTAGTGTACAATTTGGGATAATTGTCCTAGAAGACGCAGATGGCTCATGTGCTCAGTTTACTCCAGTTATTAACTCAGGAGACAAGGTTGTTCTCACGATATGTTGTGGTGCTGCTGCTTGTTTTGGAGCTGAGATTCCTACAAGAACAGACGTCTACGGCCGTATAATTCCTGAACAAGGATCGCCAGGGATAATATCATTAACAACCCCTGCAGCATATAATGATGCGATTATGGATCTGCAGTGAGGAGGATGAGAGAAATGAATCTGTGTAAAATGTTGAAAAGAAAGGATGTTGGTTCGACTGGTATTGGTGCGATGATTGTGTTCATTGCTACAGTTCTTGTAGCAGGAATTGCAGCCTCCGTGCTGATTCAAACAAGCATGAAACTGGAATCTCAAGCGATGGCAACTGGTCAAAAAACAATCAAGGAAGTTGCTAGCGGATTAGCAGTTTAT